>NZ_JAJSOZ010000023.1:0-46838 GCF_021282335.1 Bacillus sp. G16
CGTTCGTCCTGAGCCAGGATCAAACTCTCCGATAAAGTAGTTTGACTGACTACGCACATCGCTGTGCGATTTATTTAAAAATGAATTAACAGGTACGTTTTGTCTTGTTTAGTTTTCAAAGATCATTCAATAATGGAGCGGGTGATGAGAATCGAACTCACGACATCAGCTTGGAAGGCTGAGGTTTTACCACTAAACTACACCCGCGTGGTATTTTTATTGGCGCGCCCGAGAGGAGTCGAACCCCTAACCTTTTGATCCGTAGTCAAACGCTCTATCCAATTGAGCTACGGGCGCTTATCAAGCGACTTAACTATCATACTATCATTTGCTGTTGAAGTCAAGAAGTTTTTTTAAATGTTTTTTGAAGTTCGAAGCTTTTTAATTCGACCTTACTTATTATACACATTTTTAAAAACTTGTAAACACCTTAGAAAAACTTTTTTGTTTTTCGTGTTGTTGTGTGCTGTTCATCAGCGACGTTTAATAATATACCATGTGTAATTTCTGCGGTCAATACTTTTTCTATATTTTTTATTGAATTCTTTTACGGGCTTAGATATGCGTATATTTTATCTCCCTTTACAAAGGATATAAGAAATCAATCACTAGAAAAGAAATGAGGCGTGTTATGTATTACTACAAAGAAGAACTGATAAATATCATTAAGCCGGACAAGCCAGACCCGGCAGCCGCTAAGGTGCTGCAGGAAATATTAGGCGGACATTACGGTGAAATGCGTACGATGATGCAGTATTTTTTCCAAAGCTCTAATTTCAGAGGAAAACAGAAACAGTACCGCGATCTGCTCCGTGGCATTTTTTTAGAGGAGATTGCCCACGTTGAACTGGTGCAAAACACAATTAATGCTTTATTAGATGAATCAGGCGGTGCAGGTGTCGGCAGTCAAGGTGCAGATCAGGCACCACTTGATGAAGCGATTAAACATGCTAATCCTCATCATTATATTATCGGGGCGCAAAGTTCCCTTCCTGTTGATGCAGGGGGCAATCCGTGGAATGGGTCATGGGTGTATAACCACGGAAACTTAATCACCGACCTGTTGGATAACTTGCTTCTTGAGTCAACAGGAGTGCTGCAAAAAACAAGGATTTATGAAATGAGTTCTAATCAGACGTTTCGGGAGACACTTGCTTTTCTGATTGTACGCGACAATGCTCACCAGAATGCATTTGCCAAAGCGCTCGAGACATTGGGCGTTGAGTGGGCTAAGCTCTTGCCTGTGCCAAATTACGACATTAATAAATATCCTGAGTGCAGAAAATATGTCGAATTAGGCTATCACAATGCACAATTTAATTTCAGATTGGATGAGACAAGAATCGGCGAAATCTATCAAGGAACATCTCCGAGCAGAAATGGCGGAGAGTTACAAGTAATAGAGCCTCCGGCAGGGTTCCCTGTACCAATGCTTCCGGAAATGCCAAATGAACACAGTCCTGGGTTAGGCGATATGAATGCCTGATTAGAGTATAAAGGTGCTCAAGAAACTTCTTGGGCACCTTCTTAAAGTGTGACAATGCATCGTATTTATTCAACGATAGGCGTTAAAGAATCACCGTTCCATATCTCTCCCTTATTGAGTGTCCAGCGATCATTATATAAAGCTGAAGCACCCTTATTTTCAGCTGGGCTCCACCCATCATTCCAAGCCAGAAAGTAAATCGTTTTAGGATATTTTTGTTTTATTGCATTGATCAACAGGCTGTAATCGAAGCTGCCGTTTGCTGTTTGCGGGCCGACTTCTGTAAAGGCAAATGGTTTATTAAGCGCTGTTAGCTGATCGTAACCGTCAATAGAATATGCATCTTGAAAATAAGCATCTAATCCGACAATATCCACGTAAGATGCACCCGGGTAAAAATCGGTTTTAAAATCTCGGTTGGCGTCGGGAGAGTAGACCCAAAGCAAATGATCAAGTCCTCTTGTATCGGTCATATAATGATAGATTTTCTTGTAGAGCTGTTTATATAGAGAGATTCTTTCATTATCCTTTTGATTATATGATGTAAGTCCCCACCAAAACCATTCACCGTTCATTTCATGCAGCGGCCTGAACAGAACAGGCACGCCATGATTCTCCAGCTCTTGAAGTCCGTCAGCAATTTTGCTGAGCATGGCATTCAGCCGCTTCCCTTCTGCTGTTGAAGAATCTAATATGTTTTTATACTGCTCATTAGTAATCGCAGTTTTAAAATGCCCTGACTGAAAAGCCGGATTTGCCAGATGCATACTGATTTGCGGGATTCCTCCGCTTTTCCAATACGAAAGTAAATCGCTGTTGCAGCTTACATCTATTGAATCTTCAATATTTGTCGTTTCAAGCCACCCTCTGGCATAATCACAGCCGTAAATAGCAGGTGATTGTCCGGCAGCGCTTCGGATTCTTTCAGCCTCAGTCATAGAGAATGTGTCATGACTGTACCCTCCAAACGCTCCGGAAAGGACTTTGTTTTCTGTTCGATTCGGCAGATGAGCCAGCCAATTCATCACTGATTTTGTTGTCTGCTGTGCATTTGGATTTACAGGCGACACAGTATGCGCTTCAATCGGTTTTGCCAAAACAGCAGACGCTAGTAAAAAGAAAATGAGCAAAGAGATCGTATGTTTCTTAAACAAATGTCATTCCCCCGTTCATTAAGGATGAGATATCATCAACTCACATGTTCCTTCTATTGAAAACTCGCCAAAATGCGCAGGCAAAATAAAGTGTGAGCCTTCATTACACTCATACTGAATACCATTATTTACGATTCGTCCTGATCCGTTCAGAACACTCCCCAGCAAATAGGTTTGATGAGAAGGAAAATCAGCTCGGCCGCTAATCTTCCATTTGTACACTGAGAAATAATCTGATTGTACATAAACAGTGATCACCGCGTTATCAACTTCTTTCACTTCCGGTGTATGCACTTTATCGTTATACGGTATCGTTATGACTTCCATGGCTTTTTCTATATGAAGAGTTCTTTTTTGGCCCTGGTCATTACAGCGGTCATAATCGTATACACGATACGTTGTATCAGAGTTTTGCTGGATTTCAAGGACAAGGGTTCCCTCACATAAAGCATGGAGCGTACCACTTGGCACATAAAAGAAATCTCCGGGCTTGATTTTGATGCGCCTCAGCAGACCGTTCCAATCGCCGCTTTCCATTTGCCGTTTAAAATCTTCCTTTGTGTTTGCGTGATGGCCCAAAATCAGTTCTGCATCTTCTTTGCAATCAATAATATACCAGCACTCCGTTTTCCCAAGATCACCGTTTTCGTGCAGCATCGCATAATCATCATCAGGGTGTACTTGCACGGAGAGATCCATATTGGCGTCCAGCAGCTTCACCAGGAGCGGAAACACCTTTCCATCTGGAAAACCGAAAACCTCCGGATGATCCTGCCATACTTGGTCTAGTGTCTTACCTGCCAGTAGGCCGTTTTGAACAGCCGACGAGCCATTGGCATGTGCAGAAACAGCCCAGCACTCACCTGTTTTTTCTGAAGGTATCACATAGCCGAAGGTATCACGAAGCGCTGTTCCACCCCATATCCTTTCTTTAAAGACAGGCTCCAAAAATAAAGGGTGCTTCATGACCGTACCTCCCCAGATGCTGTTTCTGCTTGTAAGGCCTGATCCGCTAAAACAAGCGTGCCGATGATTCCGGCATTCCTGCCTAAACGGGGAGGAACGATATACGAACTTATCAATTCTGATAATTCAGAAAAATTCAAGTAGCTGTTCATTATTTTCGGTACGTATTGATAAATATAAGGAAACACTTGTTTCTGATTCATGACGCCGCCGCCAAGAATGATTTTTTTAGGTGCAAGGATCAAAATATACTGAGCCAGCGCTTGGGCAATATAGTACCCTTCCAGTTCCCAAACTTGATTGATATGTGCTAAATCAGCAGCTTTTTTTCCCCAGCGCGCTTCTATGGCAGGACCGGAAGCCAAGCCTTCAAAGCAGTCCTTATGATATGGGCACTTCCCTTGGTATACGTCATCCGGGTGCCGGCGGATATAAATATGGCCCATCTCTGGATGTGACAGTCCCTGAAGAAGCCGGCCCTCTACAATTGCCCCTGCACCAATGCCAGTTCCAATCGTCATATACAGGCAGCTGTCGAGGTCCTTCGCTTCACCGAAAAGGAATTCCCCCAACGCCGCAGCATTGACATCCGTATTAAATCCGACTGGGATTTTCATTTCATTTTTTATAGTTTGCAAAAAGGGATAGTGTCTCCAGCCCGCTTTCGGCGTAGCCGTAATGGTTCCGTATGTTTTATTGGTTTTATCGGTATCCACAGGACCAAAGGAGCCGATGCCGATGGCCTGCAATGAGAATTGGCGAAAATATTGAATCACTTTCTCTATCGTTTCATCCGGCATCGTTGTAGGAATCTCTACTCGGTCAATGATCGTTCCATCTTCTTTACCTACGGCACAAACAAATTTTGTGCCGCCTGCTTCAATACCGCCAAGCATGCAGATGGCCTCCTTGTGTTATCTCCGCGATCAGCGCCGAATGTTTACCGAGGTGACAACAAATTTGTCATGCCGATGACGTGAAAAGGAATATTCAAATGGCATGCCATTATCTAAGAAGCCTACATGTTCGACTTCCAGAATTGGATCATCCTGTTTGCAGCCCAGATGCTGCTGGTCAATATGATCAGATTTGCAGGCCCTGATTTTCCGATGCGTTCCGGCGATTTTGAGCTGCAGCTCGTTTGTGATGTGGTTGTAGATCGAATCATGAAGGACATCATCATTAATGCCCGGTATTAAATGAGTCGGCATATAAGTTTTTTCCAATACATATGGTTCTCCCTCTACAATCCGCAGCCGAACGACATAATAAACGGGTGTTTTCTGATCAATAGACAAATGGGCAGCCACTTCCTCTGTGGGAAATTGCACTTCAAACTGAATGACCTTGCTTTTGATTTCCTTATCTTTCAGCAAGTTGGTCAATCCGAGGATTTCATTACTCACCACATGGACATGGTCATCCTGTATCGCTGACTGAATAATAAACGTGCCGTGGCCTCGTTTTCTGAACAGCAGCCCTTCTGCAACTAAATTATCCAAGGCTCTTTTCATCGTCATGCGGCTTGAGTTGAACTCTTTGGCAAGAGAAACTTCATCGGGAATCGGCTGATCGATCGGATAGACGTTATTTTTGATTCTATTTCTCATTTCATTTGCAATGATTTCGTATTTATTCATTGGTATCCTCCGGCAGCGTTAGAGTTTGATATCACATAAGCTTTTACGGATATCATAAGTTCTTTTCCCTATTTCATCAATGTTGCGGCTGTTCGTGTTCTCTATTCATCATGATGATTGCCGGAAGACCTGTACATCTAGAAACCGTGTTGCTCAGCAACCTTTTTGAACCATTTTCCGCTCTTTTTGACGGTCCTTTCTCCGTCTTTCTCGAGATTGACTGATACAAACCCATAGCGGTTTTTATAGGCATTTGTCCAAGACCAGTTGTCCATAAACGTCCATAAATGATAGCCTTTTACGTTTGAGCCTTCCTGTATGGCGCGGTGAATCCATTTGAGGTGCTCTTTTATAAATTCAATCCGGTAATCATCTTGAATAATGCCTTGTTCATCCCTGAAGCGTTCTTCGCCTTCAACCCCCATGCCGTTTTCGGAAATAAAGCACTCGATGTTCCCGTAGTTTTCTTTTAAATTGATCAAAATATCATAAACGCCTTTTTCATAGATCTCCCAGCCGCGATGCGGATTCATTTTGCGGCCCGGCATGACGTAAGGATCAAAATACCTGTCCGGCAAAAAAGGAGCGTCGGGATTTGGAAGATGTTCTTTTGCTTTTACACGTCTCGGCTGGTAATAATTCACACCCAACAGGTCAACTGTATTGTGTTTAATGACCTCAAGATCTTCTTTCTTATAGTCAGGCACAAAGCCTTCATTCTTCAAAATGTCAACCAGCTCTTTTGGAAATTCACCTTTGACAGATGGGTCTAAAAAGGATCTGTTAAAAAACGCGTCAGCTATTTCCCCTGCTTTCACATCTGCCGGATGGCTGCTTCTCGGGTATGAAGGCGTCAAATTTAAGATGATGCCGATTTTTCCGTCCTGCTTCATCTCCCTGTAAGCCTGAATCGCACGGGCACTTGACAGCATCGTATGAAAACCGACCTGGACGGCCTCTTTAAAATCCACCTTGTTTGGATAATGAAAATCATATAAGTATCCGCCTTCTACAGGCACGATCGGTTCATTATGCGTGAACCATTTTTTCACCCGGCCGCCAAACAAACGGAAACACGTTCTTGCATAGTTTTCATAAGCGTCAACCGTTTCTCTGTTTACCCAGCCGCCGATTTTTTGAAGTTCCATCGGCATATCAAAATGAAACAAATTGACAAAAGGTTCAATATCGTTAGCGATGAACTCATCAATGACACTATGATAGAAATCGGCGGCTTTATCATTGAGCTCGCCTGTTCCGTCCGGTATTAAACGCGACCAGGAAATCGACATCCGGAACGAATTGTGGCCCAGCTCCTTCATCAGCCTGATATCTTCTTTATACTTGTCGTAAAATTGAGATGTGGCTGCGGGTCCGACATGATCAAAAAAACGATGCGGTTCTTTTTCAAACCAATAATCCCATATATTCTGCCCTTTTCCGTCTCTATCGGCGGCACCCTCCGTTTGTGTTGCTGAAGCGGATGATCCCCACCAAAAATCTTTCGGAAAACGATATTGTTCTGTTTGTGTCAAGCTCTCTCTCCCCTTATGTCACATTTTAATACTGTTATCATTTTGCTGAGCTGTTTCCTGAACAGCCTGTTCTTTTTCTTTTGCCAGATTTAATTTATCCATTGCTTTCAGGAACGGAAACCATATCACGAAGACAATCAGCAGATTGACAAGCTGCATCACGCCCCCCATGATCGAGTTCGTCGCCATGATGCCATTAATAAATAATGGAACTGTCCATGGCACCGTAACACCAGTCGGAGGCGGAACGAGCCCCGCTGACATGGCCAGATAGGTGACGAGCGTAACAACCATCGGCGCCAAAACCCAAGGCACAATAATGATCGGATTCATGACAATCGGAAGCCCAAAGATAATCGGTTCGTTCACGTTAAAAATACCGGGAGCGAGGCCAAGTTTTGATACTTGCTTCATCTGCCTGCTTTTCATGAATATGAGAATGGTAAACACAATCGCAAGTGTCATCCCTGTACCGCCCATCCCAACGGTATAAATCTCCATAAACGGTTTTGAAATAATATGAGGGATTTCTTTTCCCGCTGTGTAAGCAGAAAGGTTTTCGACCTGCAGTGTATTCCAAATCGGGTCCATCACGGAGTTGATAATGATCTGTCCGTGCAGACCGAAAAACCAGAGGATTTGAATGAAAAACACGGCAATTAACGTCGGAATGATACCGCTTCCAAGTCCGACAAGCGGAGCCTGAATCGCATGATAAATGACATCGTGCATATTTGTTTTAAAAAGCTGAGTCACCAGAACGTTAATCAGCAAAAACACGGTCAATGTAATAAAAGCCGGAATAAGTGCGGCGAATGATTTTGCTACAGCAGGCGGAACACCTGCAGGCATTTTGATCGTCAGGTTTTTTTGAACGATTCTTCTGTAGATTTCACCAGAAAGAAATGCCGTAATCATGCCAAGAAACATCCCTTTTGCACCGAGACGGTCGACCGGGATAACGCCTGTAATGGCATCTCCTGTTTCCGGCTGAACGACAAATGGCGTTAAGAGCAAAAAGGAAACCAAAGCGATTGCGCCGCCAAATACAGCTTCGACCTGATAGCTTTTTGACAGGTAATAGCCTATCCCGAAGACAACAAAGACAGACATAATGCCCATCGTCGCCGTAGACGCAATGCCGAAATGAGACTGAAACGCCGTAAGCATTGAAGCATTCATGATTTTGTTTAAGAACGGCAGGTTCGTTAACACCACAAAAATGGACCCGAATATCGTAAGCGGGAAAGCCAGCATAAATGCATCACGCAGCACTTGCAAATAGCGGTTATTGTTTAACCTCCCTGCAATTGGAACAAGGAATTGGCTGATTTTCTCGAACACCCTATCCACCCCGATTATTTATATATTCTTTGTTTTAAAGAGATCAAGCAGCTCTTTCACTAGTTCTTTCATGGTCAATGTTGACATCAAATGATCCTCCGCATGCATGAGCAGCAATGAGAAAGCGGCTGCTTCTCCGCCGGATTCTTTCTGTATCATTTGAAAGTGAATATCGTGGGCTGCGGATAAATCATGCTCAGCCTTGGCAATGAGGGCATCAGCCTCCTCCTTGTTCCCTTCCTTATAGGTGCGCAGTGATTGTATGATGGCGCTGCGGGCATTGCCGCTGTGCAGGATAAGCTGAAAACTGATTTGTTCGTCAGTTAAATTCGTAATTTTCATCTGTTCCATTATTGATCCTCCATTAAGGACAATGCCTGCTCATATGCTTTTTTGCCATCTGCCATTCCGTAGGCCATCATGTCAATGACTTCAACCTGAATGTTGTATTGATCTGCCTCTTTTTGCAGTTCGCTTTTCAGAAAGCTCATTTGCGGGCCGATCAAAACAGCATCCGCCTTTTTCATGTCTTCTTTCGCCTTATCCTGGCCGACAGCCCAAATCTTTGCTTCTTCTCCGATGGAGTGTGCATATTCCTTCATTTTTGTCACCAGTAGACTGGTTGACATTCCAGAGCTGCACGCAAGTAAAATTTTTTTCAACTGCTATCCCCCCTTGTGATTAAAACGCTTACAATTTTTATTATAGTCATTTATTTTTAAATGTCTATACTTTTAGAAAATAAATATAATCATATATTTTCAGAGTTCATCGCTTTGTAAATTTTTCTATGGAAGATTCATTCATAATGTGATACACTCATCAACGGAAACGAATCAATTAAATAGCTATTATCACTTGTATAACCTCAATAATATGGTTTGAGGGTGTCTACCAGGAACCGTAAAATCCTGATTACAAAAATTGTTTATGACATTTTTTGTAATCAGGATTTTTTTATTTATCAAAACATTTATGTAAAGGAGTTTGTTATGAATTTTAAAGTTTTCCTGCTTGCAGCTTCTACGATTGCAGTCGGATTGGTTGAGTTAATTGTGGGAGGAATTCTTCCTCAGATTGCAAATGATTTAGACATTTCCATTGTCTCAGCCGGGCAGCTGATCAGTGTGTTTGCGTTGGGATATGCAGTGTCAGGGCCGCTGCTTTTGGCATTGACTGCGAAGATTGAGCGAAAGCGTTTATATTTAATTGCCTTATTTGTTTTCTTCCTAAGCAATCTTGTGGCCTATTTCAGCCCTAATTTTGCGACGCTGATGGTGTCAAGGGTATTGGCTGCGATGAGTACGGGGCTGATTGTTGTGCTTTCCTTAACGATCGCCCCGAAAATTGTAGCGCCTGAATACAGAGCGCGCGCAATCGGAATTATTTTTATGGGATTCAGTTCTGCTATCGCATTGGGCGTGCCGCTCGGAATCTTAATCAGCGATTCCTTCGGATGGCGCATTTTGTTCCTTGGCATCGGACTTTTGGCGCTAGTCTCCATGCTGATTATTTCAATCTTCTTTGAAAAGATACCGACGGAGAAAATGATTCCTTTCCGGGATCAGCTCAAGACGATTGGCAATCTGAAAATCGCGAGTTCACACCTCGTCACGATGTTTACATTAGCGGGGCACTACACGCTATACGCTTACTTTGCGCCGTTTTTAGAAGAAACTCTTCACCTGAGCTCTTTCTGGGTCAGCATTTGTTATTTCCTTTTCGGGATATCTGCTGTATGCGGAGGCCCTTTCGGAGGAGCGCTTTCTGACCGGCTTGGTTCCTTTAAGAGCATTTTGCTGGTGACCGGTTCCTTTGCCATCATTATGTTCTTACTGCCGCTGTCAACATCGTCTATGTTTTTCTTTTTGCCTGTCATGGTGATTTGGGGACTTCTGAGCTGGAGCCTCGCCCCCGCTCAGCAAAGCTATTTAATTGAAATTGCACCAGATTCGTCTGACATTCAGCAAAGCTTTAATACGTCTGCCCTCCAAGTCGGGATTGCCCTTGGCTCAGCGATTGGCGGTGTTGTTTTGGATCAGACAGGTACTGTTGTCTCAACGGCATGGTGCGGCGGTTCAATTGTCATTATTGCTGTCCTGTTTGCCTTAATTTCTTTAACAAGACCTGTTCAGACAGCAAAAAAATCCTCCTTGTAAAAGGAGGATTTTTTTATGATTTAGCTGAAAGCTCGTCTTCTGTGACCCATTTGTGGTTTTTCACTTTTTCACCGCTAGTTGTCGATGTATAGTCAACCATGTATACGGTTGTTTTTTCGGCGGAGTCGATCTCGGCTGTTGCTCCCTTCATGCCTTTCATATGAGAAGCCTCTAAGATCACCTGATCTCCGGGGTTTAATGTTTTATCTCCCGCATCTTTTATCTCTTCTTGGATCACCCATTTGTGATGATCCACGCGCTGTCCTCCGTTTGTCGGAGTGTAAGAGACAACATACGCCGTTGTATCATAGGCGCCTGTCACTGTAGCTTCGGCGCCTTTCATGCCTTTCATATGAGATGTATTGATGATCACTTGGCTGCCTACTTTATATTTCGGATTTTTAGATTCCTGTAATCCCTCTGGAACATCAGCTGATCCGGAATGCTCCATTTCTTCATGTGATGAGGAATTTGAATGATTTTCATGAGTGTTTTCTTTCGTGCTATTGTTATTGCCGCATGCTGATAAAACAAAAACAAGAGATAACATCAGAATTCCCAGTGCTTTTTTAGAGACTTTCATGTTCATTCTCCTTTGCTTCATTATTTACTGTAATTTTCCCGCAGACCATAAAATGCAAGCAAACATGCCCTCTCGATAATACTATACCCCCGAACGGTATGTAAATACGCTGATATTCTCATAAAATGTTCCCGCAGTTTGTCCTATTCCCCTTGCTTTGCATGGCCAAACATGGAAAAAGCCGCTGTTACGCGGCAATTAGTGATGTAACACTTTTATATACACACCTTTTTTCGCTTTTTGATAAGCGGCCTCTCCCATTTTTCTGACGTTTTCCGATACAGCTGAGGCTTTGACCCATTCGTCATGATGAAAAATGGATGGATCGATGAGGCGCATTTTCTTCTTTTGATGGAAATCGTACTGGATGTCATCTTCTTTTACTTGAACGCGGGGATGAATAGGTTTAAGCAAGCTCAGTACTTCTTCATTTTTTGAGGCATGCAGGATGTTGAGTACCTCTTGATCCGTTTTCAGCAAATCTTCTGCGGATATGACATTGTGCCGCAACGCAGCCTTCAACGTTCGTGCTAAATATTCATATCCAAATACATTCACGGGATTCAAAAAGAAATCAATCACTTCCTTGTAATACACCCCGACAAACCATTCGGCGGCTTCGATACCGTCCGGAAACATCCTACCGTTTCTCACAATAAGATGATCCAAAAAGGTTTGCGCTTCGTGCAGACTAATGTGGCCATATCGGTACATGTCGCGCAGCGTATAGTCTATCCGATCGGCACAGAGCTCCGGTGCGGGCTGTTCGAGCAATGTCCATCTCGTATCGTCTGATAGAAGTTCTTCGGCATCATAACCGTGTTTTTTTAGAATTCCCGGAATCTCAGAGGGAACAATGACTTGTTGAAAGATGTTTTCATGATAGTCTTCCGATACATTTTCAAACACAACATCAACCACATGGGAAAAAGCCGTGTGTGACACATCGTGGAGCAGGCCTGCTATCTGTTCCTCTATTGTTCCTCCCAGCTGTTTGATGAGGAGCATCACACCGATGGAGTGCTCATACCGGGTCACATCCCACTTTCGATTAACTAAAAAACTTGCTCCGCCTTGATAGATTCCTTTTAATCTTTGCACAGGAGCGCTCTTGATAAGTTCTTCCAGCACTCCGTCTATATCGTGCTGTCCGTAAATGTCATCGTTGATTTTCATGCCTTCACCTCTATATCTATTTTCTTATTGTTATTTATTGTATATTGATAGTACACATGCAATCTTTCAATAGAGGAGTGTTACGATGATCATCATCCCAAACAATGAATTACCGAAACAGATGATGGCCGATTTTTTTGCCAAGCATTGGGGTACACCCGAGATGGTGATTTCCAGCGGCATTTTTCGTTGTAATGAATTAGATGGTTATGCCGCTGTAGATGAGAGCGGCGAAATCATCGGTTGTATTACATACGTGATAGACGGGAAAGATTGTGAAATTATTTCATTAGATAGTATCATTGAAAAGAAAGGGTTTGGCACTGCTTTACTGCAGCAGGAAGTGGAAGCAAGGTGATCATTATTCCGCAAGTCAGTTTACGCTTAATGAAAAAACCTTGTTTGACTAAAAGCAACAATAGTTTATCAGGAGCGAAATTTTTAAAAATACAAATTAAAAGGCATAACAAATTTCATATAACTAATAGGTTATGCCTTTCTTCTTTACAATGACATATCATTCATTCCTAAAGCTATTTTATTTTTTTATTTCCGCCAAAAAGTGGAGCAGTTAGCCTTGTCTCGAATATTAAATTCAATCATTTTTTCAAGTAGCGGGTAATCAACTGGGCCATTCCAAGGGATACGTATCAGCTCCTTGGTATAGTCATATCCGGCCTTTACAATATCATCCTGTACATGCCTTATCGTCACACTTTCAGGGGCGACAGCTAAATGCTTTTTAGATACACTAAAGCCAATAATAAATGTACCATGATCCGTAAACATTGGTTGATTCCATTTTATTTCTGTATGTAAATTTGGATATTTATTTTTTATCCAAGTCAACACTTCTTCCGTTCTTTCTCGGTGGAACGGGTCATCAATCCCCGCTACATATTCAGAAAAAACATCCATGTTGTTCCCTCCTCAAATAAAATGATACCGTTCAGAGAAGTTCATTAAAACTCCAAACGGAACCGACCAGACACGTACTTAAACAATCCTATTTCCAAATGTAATACTTAAAAGAATCCTGATTGTTCAAGAAGTAAGCGGGTTGTTTCTATGTGACTATAGCAGTTATCAGTCCGCCTCCCCACAGAAGCTATTCCTCCAATTTATTCTTTAGCACTATCGCTCTTTCCTTCTAAAAGTTCTCAGAATAGAACTGCTTCTTTAAGGATAGCCAGCAGTCAATTCGTCTTGTAAATCCAATCTTTAAAATCGATTAATACTAGCTTAACACTTTAAAAATATAATGGGTTTGTCATTGAGATTCATATATTTTTAGGAGGTTATCCAGTTGAAAAAATTCCCGAAGAAATTACTGCCTATTGCGGTTTTATCATCTATTGCGTTCAGCAGCTTAGCTAGCGGCAGTGTGCCTGAAGCCAGCGCCCAGGAAAAGAAAAAGGGGAATCAAAACGAAATTAAAAATGTGATCGTTCTGATTGGTGATGGTATGGGTGTGTCCTATACGTCTGCTCATCGTTATTTAAAAGATAATAAAAAGACAAAGTTTGTAGAGCCTACCTCTTTTGACCAATACCTTGTCGGCCAGCAAACGACTTACCCTGAAGATCCAGAACAAAACGTAACAGATTCTGCATCTGCAGCAACGGCTATGTCTGCCGGGATCAAAACATATAACAATGCGATTGCGGTGGATAACGACGGTTCAGAGGCCAAAACGGTACTTGAAGCGGCAAAAGAAAAAGGAAAATCAACAGGACTTGTGGCCACTTCAGAAATTACACATGCTACTCCGGCTTCTTTCGGTTCACATGACCACAGCCGAAAAAATATGAACTCGATTGCCGATGATTATTTTGATGAAATGGTCAACGGCAAGCACAAAATTGATGTCCTTCTAGGCGGAGGAAAAAGCAATTTTGACCGCAAGGACCGCAATTTGATCAAGGAATTCAAAAAAGCGGGTTACAGCTATGTGGATAACCGCAAGGACATGCTGAAGAATAAAGACAGCCAAGTTCTCGGACTATTCGCGGACGGCGGCCTGCCTAAAAAGATTGACCGCACGAAGGATATTCCTTCATTAAAAGACATGACAAACACAGCGATTAAAAAATTAAGCAAGGATAAAGACGGTTTCTTCCTCATGGTGGAAGGCAGCCAGATTGACTGGGCGGGCCATGACAATGATATCGTCGGCGCCATGAGCGAAATGGAAGACTTCGAACAAGCTTATAAGGCGGCTCTTGATTTCGCCAAAAAAGACAAGCATACATTGGTTGTCGCAACGGCTGACCACTCAACCGGCGGATATTCCATTGGTGCTGACGGCATCTACAACTGGTTCAGTGAACCCATTAAAGCCGCAAAGCGCACACCTGACTTTATGGCAGAAAAAATCGCTGACGGCGCAAATGTTGAAAAAACATTAAAAACGTATATTGATCAAAAGAAATTAGCTTTAACTGAATCAGAAATTCAATCTGTTGAAAAAGCCGCAAAAACGAAAGAAGTGCTTGAAATCGATAATGCGATCGAGGAAATTTTCAATAAACGCTCCCACACCGGCTGGACGACAGGCGGACATACTGGTGAAGATGTTCCGGTCTACGCGTACGGACCGTCTAGCGAGGACTTTGCAGGCCAAATTGATAATACTGAAATTGCCAAAAATGTTTTCAACGCTTTACAATACAACATTAAGATTAAAGATAAGTAAAACAATACAAGGTGTCCCGTTGCTTGTATGAAGTAACGGGCTCTCTTATTAATGGAGGAATCATCATGAGAGGAATTCTTTCGATCTTCGTTTTTATCGTCGTGCTCGCGGGCTGCTCATCGAACGCCAATACAGAAAAACAAAGTGCTGGCGGAGAACAAGCGGTAAAAGCCACACCGCAAAGCACATCATCTCAAAAAGACAGCATAGATGAGTATCAGCCTAATTCCCAAGTAACCGATGACCGGTCATTGCTGAAGGTAGGCCAAACGTTTTCTGATGACAAGGGAAAAGCTGTTTTAAAGGATATCAAGCAAGTGAATCAAACATATAAGATTGGCGACGTGGAGTTAACGGTAAAAGAAATGAAGCTGATCCATTTGCGCCCGGACTACAGCATGATTGATTACTTTCATGTGTTAACACACGATGAAGAGTTTGATTTCGTTAAGGTCTTTGTTGACATCAAGAACACATCTTCAAAGAAAGTAAATGTTGCGCCGATTGCCTTGATGAAAACAAATACAGGGGAAACTTTTGATTGGAACAAAGATATTTATCTTGAAGAGTTAAATGGCGAATTGGAAGGCGGAGCCGAAAAGTCCGGAAATCTCGGCTTTATTGTGAACGCATCAAGCGGCCATGCTCATGACGAAGATGCTGATGATAAGAAGAAAGCAAAAGAGATCAAATGGATCGAAATCACAACAAGTGACGTCTTTGACCAAAATCATAAGAAAATCAGTGATGCTCAAAAGATCAAAATCAAGTTTTAAATGATGAACTCCCGTACCTGGTACGGGAGTTCTTTTTTTATCTGTTTTTTTGGCGAATCAATTCATCAATCCGCTCCATCACTTCATCCATGTCCATACACTCTTGGAAGCTTTGATTGATTTTTTTAATGCCTTCCGTATATTGATCATGATGTAAAACCGCGTCTACGCCCTGTTTTAATTTTTGTACATCGACTTCATCTTTAGAGATGACATAGCCTGCATGGAGTTCAGAAAGGCGCTGCGCCACCATCGGCTGATCCTTGTCATGCGGCATTACAACCAGAGGCACATTGAAATGAATGCCTTCATTTACGCTGTTCATTCCCCCGTGTGTAATGAAAACATCAGCTTGCTCCAGCACTTCCAGCTGAGGGACATACGGGGCGATGATAAAGTTTTCCGGCGCCTGCTTTAATTTGGTCAGATCCGCTTTTTCTCCGGCAGCGATGACGACTTTTCCGTTAAAGCCAGAAAATGCATCAATACAGAGGTTGAAAAATTCCTCCGTATTGTCCAGAACAGTCCCCATTGAAATATAAATAACCTTTTCATCTTTTAACTGTTCAATCGGGAAATCTGTTTTTTCCGCTCTCTTTGGAAAGCTGGGGCCGATAAACAAACATTCATCCCCAAAACGATCGCTTTCAGGCTGAAAATAACGGCTTGTATACACTACATTCAATTCCCCTTTATTGTTCATAAATTGAACCAGATTTTTCGGGGCAACACCGTACGTTTCTTTCATTCTTTCTAAAAGATCTTCGCACTCTTGATCCAATTCAAGCGGCGCACCAGATTCGGGATGCAGCGGCAGGATTTTCAGATGCTCTTCGCCAAACAGGAAGGACGCTGATGAAGAGACCCCTGGAATATCTAAGAAATCCCTAACCAATTCCCCCGCACCGAATTTATCATAATACACAAAATCAAATTGAATGTTCTTAGATAAGTCTTTCACAATATGTAAAATGTCCAGCGAGGTTTTGATATGGATTTTCAAGAAATCAAGAATGCCATTGGGCGAACCGATATGAATAGGTGTTGTTCGCAGCAGATCCTGGTGAAGATGGACAGTTGCTCCCGCCGCTTCTAATCGTTTTTTATATTTTTCAGTGGAAATATAATGGACATCATATCCCTTATCGGAAAACGCTTTTGTGATGCCTAAGGTAGGATTCACATGGCCTTCCGCAGGAAAATTTAAAATCAATACTGTCTTCATTTTGACAACTCCCTCTCATATCGTATTCTGAAACTTTGTTTGATCAGACTACACTACTAATCGTAAAATGGGGACGTATCGCCATGCAAGGGACAAATGATTGAACAATTCTGCTGCTCTGGACTTAAATCCAAAAAAGACACCGAGCTTTGGTGTCTTTTTTATACCTTTCTGATCGTAAAAAATTTCCGCAGAAGCCACGGGCCTGGCGTGAAGCCCAAGGTTAACTGCCAAGCGCCTATGGCTTGCAACCCGTATTCGCGGACGATCAGCATCTTCTGGCTCATGCTCCTGACATCTTCAAACCATACCTCATGCGTTCGCCCCTGCTGATCTCTGTACCGGAAAAAAGGTGATTGATATTCGGTTGAATATTGTATCGGGCTTTGGTACCTCATCGCTGTTTCGATTGCGTTTTGATTTGAAATGGCTGAAGCAACTGTGCCCGGCTGGTAAGGGATGATCCAGTCGTATCCGTAGAGCGGGACTCCGATAATGATTTTTCTGCTCGGCACCTGCGCAATCGCAAACTCAATGGTTCTCCTGATCTCAGTAATCGGAGCTACAGGGCCCGGCTCACTCCCGGCATGATGCCAATCATAAGCCATGATAAACATATAATTGACAACCGCTCCAATCCCTCCGTAATCGTAGCCTCTCAGCCATGGAATATTATCGCTTGTTTTTGCCGGAACAGCTATCGTCAGCACATAGCCTCCAGCCTGAAGGCGATCTCTCAGCTGACGTAAAAAACCAGTGAAAAGATCCCGATCTGCGGCGCTCACCTGTTCAAAATCGATTGTCACACCCCCATATCCCCTTGTGGAAACTAAGTAATAAATATTGTTGACCAGGTTGGTTCTCGCTGTCGGATTATTCAGGACTTGGTGAACGAGTTCTGTACTGAACCCTGCCGATGTAAGGTTGGTTATGGTGGCCAGCGGTGTCACTCGCCTTTGCCATGTTGTCTCAATAGCGGCCGCATCATCTAACTGGTTTGCAATGTCGCCGTTAGGTGCAATATGGTATTCGAAAATCGAAATCGAAGACGAGTATGGCGCATAATCATTGATTAACGCCCGGTCGAGCTCAGGACTTCGGAGAACATAAAAGCTTAACGTACCCGCAATGTAATTTGAGATAGATGGAATCGTTATTTTCATTCCTGCCTGTAAAGCATTTGGGCTGATGCCCGGGTTTGCGGCCCGCAGCCGCTCTAGTGGAACAAACGCTTTTGCCGCAATGGCGGTCAGCGTGTCTCCCGGCTGAACGGTATATACATAAAGAGGGATAAGGAGAGCCTGCCCCGGCACTATATTCGTTTCATCTAAACCATTCACACCCCGGATTTGATCAACAGAAGCACCGTATCTTCTGCCTATGGAAAACAGAGAATCACCAGGCCCGACGATATGGATAAACATGTTTAACCCCCATTATTCGTTAGTCAATCCATCATAAAATCTTATTAATCGGTTTCCTTATATATGTTGGTGAACACATAAAAAATACCAAGGGGTCAGCTCCCCCCTTGGTACCGGATCACGCATATCAATTCTCTTTTCCTTCTTCAAGCACACGCTTCAAATGCTCACAGTCATGATTGAAATGAGCCATCACATACTGTTTGGCTGCTTCTTTGTTTTTCTTTTTCACTTCTTCAAATATCTTGCGGTGTTCACTCAGGATCGTTTCTGCACGGTGGTCACCAGTATAATTAAGGATTCTGCAAAAGTGAATCAGATCATTTACATGCTCAAGCAAATTTTTCAAATGTCTGTTATGGCTAAAATCGACAAGCAGCTCATGAAACCTTTGGTTTAAACTGATGATTTCCGTATCTTCCGTTCCGTTGTGAATGGCTTTTTCTGTTTCTTCAAGCTGTTTTTCAAGTATGGCAAGCTCTTCCTCACTCGCTTCGTCTATGACTAACTCGACTGCCAGCTGCTCCAGCGGAATTCTGATTTTATAAATCTCATCTACATCTTTTGCCGTTAACGACGTGATAGAAAATCCATTTCGGTCATCTGCTTTTAACAACCCGTCTTTCTCAAGCAGCCGCATGGCTTCCCTTATCGGAGAGCGGCTGACGCCAAAGCTTTTCGCCAGCTGTGTTTCGTTTATCCGTTCCCCCGGCTTAAAAGTCCCGTTGAAAATCATTTTTTTCAGCTGGTTATAAAATTGCAGGTAGTAAGGAGTCGGCTTGTCTAATTTAAAATCGTCCATATATAATACCTCTTTTGAATATATTCAGGGGCTTTTCTTCA
This sequence comes from Bacillus sp. G16, assembly GCF_021282335.1. Lineage (NCBI taxonomy): Bacteria > Bacillati > Bacillota > Bacilli > Caryophanales > Bacillaceae > Bacillus > Bacillus sp. G16. The sequence goes on from NZ_JAJSOZ010000023.1 coordinate 19,007, forward strand.
TCAAAATCATATAACAGATGGTAAAGGGAAGCAACAAACTGCCTTGTCAGATCTCAAAATTTGAGGTACGATATGTTTGCTGAACGACGGTCGACGGACTACTGGCAACTGTTTTTCATCGCCAATAGGACACCATACCTCCGCCAGAATAGCGCACTTATTTTATTTGATCTTTTCAATGGAGGAAAAAATATGCTCATCATTTTTGTTATGTTTCTTCTCGGTATTATTTTAGGCTTTATTGGTGCCGGAGGAGCAGGCTTTGTTATTGCACTTTTAACTCTTCTCTTCCACGTCCCGATTCATACGGCTTTAGGCACTTCCCTCGCCGGGATGGCTTTCACCAGTTTATCAGGGGCGTATAGCCACTATCGTGAAGGGAACATTCAAATGAAGATCGGCTTAACAGTCGGATGCTTTGCTGCGGTCGGCTCATTTTTCGGCGCCAAGCTGACATCTTTCATTCCGGCTGATTTGCTTCATTACTTGACGGCTGGGATGTTATTTTTATCAGCGATTCTCATTTTAATCAGATTGTTTCTTTTAAAAGAGAAGGCACAAGTGAATCAAAGCACTCTTTCAACGTATACGAGAGCGGTCATCTTAGGAATTGTAGCCGGCGTTCTTTCCGGCACATTCGGCATCGGGTCAGCGCCTTTTATTCAAATCGGTTTAATGATTATGCTGAACCTGTCCATCCGCCATTCTGTCGGAACGACGATGCTTGTAATCATCCCTCTCGCGGTAGGAGGAGGCATCGGATATATCACAGAAGGATTTGTTGATTATGTATTGCTGATCAAGGTTCTGGTCGGCACAATGTGCGGTGCCTATGTAGGCGCGAAATTCACCAACCTTATGCCAAAGGTGGTCCTGAAATCGGCCATCTTTTTGACCCCGGCGATTGCGGGCCTGCTGTTGTTATTCTAATAAGACAAAAAAACCTGACATATTGTCAGGTTTTTTATTTATTGGTTCTGCTCTGCTCGTTCTTTCGTTAATCCAAAAAACGCCAGCGAGCCGATGACAGCTGTCACAAACATGATCGCTCCCATCGGGATGGCTGTTGTCTCATTAATGCCCACAAGCGGCGAAACGATCGAACCGAGGAGCAGCGGAAGCATTCCTAGCAGCGCACTTGCACTTCCGGCACGATGCCCCTGCTTCTCCATGGCCAGCGTAAACGTGCTGGTCAGAACCATGCCGATTGTAATCATGTAAATGAAAATGGATATGACTAATGTGGCAAGAGGGCCGTGAATCATGGTCATGGTCAAAAGCACAGCAGTCGCAATCATAGCCGTAATGACCGCCATGCGAAGCAAGTTCTTTTCATGAATGATTCCGCCAAAGCGCCCGATAATAAAACTGCCCGATATAATTGCCAGACCGTTAATGCCGAAAAGAATGCTAAACACCTGCGGAGACACCCCATAGATATCCTGGTATACAAATGGTGTACCGGATACATAAGCAAAGCTTCCCCCGTGAATAAATCCGACAGTTAACGCGTACCCCATAAAGGATCGATCCTTCAGCAGGCTGCCCATCGTTTTAACAGATGTGCCGATTGAGCTTGGAATCCGTTTTTCTGGCGGCAGCGTCTCTTTTAATCTCAATGCAATCAGAAGAACAAGTAAAAATCCGATAATCGTTAACACATGAAAAATCGTATGCCACGTTGCAAATGGCAAAAGCAAAATGGCACCGCCTGTCATAGGCGCAACCATTGGCGCAACAGCTGTAATGACCATTAACAGCGAGAAAAATTTAGAAAGCTCTCTGCCGGTAAATACATCGCGAACGATGGCCCGAGACAGCACAAGCCCTGCGGAAGCGGTAAACCCCTGTAAAAAACGCGCAGCCACTAATGTTGTAATGTTGGGCGATAGCGCACAAAACAGAGAAGATAATGCAAATAAAAATATACAGATTAATAGCGGTTTCCGTCTTCCCTGCGCATCACTGACCGGCCCTACAATCAGCTGGCCGATGGTAAGCCCGACCAGACAGGCTGTTAAACTTAACTGTACAAGTGAAGCACTTGCTGATAAATCATCCGCGATTTCAGGAAAACTCGGCAAATACATATCTATATTAAGCGGGCCCAATATAGCAAGCATGCCGAGCAGAAACGCCAATGCCAAGCGTTCTTTTCCAGTTGGATTGTGCAGCATGTTATCAAACCTTCCCTTCAACCTAGTCCCTTATATAAAATGGATGTCAACTCCAACGATGGATTGAAGCTGTAAAACATTTGTATATTGTATCATAACTTTCAGTCTGTGAAAGCCGCTTAAAGCTTGAACGAAAGACACAAAAAGATCAGGATCTGCTGCCCTGATCTTTTGAGTTCCGATATAGCTCTGTTCTATGCCCATAACCGCAAACCCGCCATAAGAAGAACACCGCTGATCACAGTAATGGATAAACTTTTCGTTTTCATCGCAATCAAGAGAGTCGGGATCAGGATGACGGCTACAGGCCAATTCAATTGAAGAGAATCATTTGACTGAATCATACAATCCTTTACGACAAGTGCTGTCAATATACACACCGGCACATAGGATAGCCACTTGAGCACGGGCTCCGGCAAAGTGATATTCCGAACAACTAAAAAGGGAATGACGCGGGGAATCATCGTGACCAGCGCACAGCCGATAATCACCATCAAGATGTATGTATTGACACTCATTTATCAGTCACCACCCCGATTGTTGCTACGATGACCGTTGATATGATGACAGCAAGATGAGACGGCATAAAGAAAGAAAAAACAACCATGGCAATCACCATATAGATTATGAGAGATACATAATGTTTAAGCTTCGCCGGCACAACATGTTCCAGTTGAAGAACCAGCAGCGCTAAAAACATAGCCGTCACCGCAAAATCAAGTCCGAACGATTCCGGATCGGTAATCCACTTGCCAAAAACAGCACCTGCCACACAGGAAAGCACCCAGCATGCATACGCAGTAAGATTTAAACCGAACATCCAGCGGTCGTTAATCGGCTCTTTTTTAACAATCTTATTTGAAGCAACACCGAACGATTCATCTGTTACCATCATGCCGATCCCTACATTTTTCGCCAGTGAATACTTTGAAAAATGAGGAGCAAGCGCGGCACTTAGTAGAAAATTCCGCAAATTCACAATAAACGTTGTCAGAATAATGGCTGACATTGGGCTGTTCGCCGCTAACAACGCACACATAATGAACTGGGCGCCGCCTGCAAAAACCAATCCTGACATTAACACAATTTCCATTACGCTTAAATGCGACGCAACCCCCACGATTCCGAGAGCCAAGCCTACACTGATGTAACCGACCAGCGTCGGAACACAATCTTGAAATCCCTGCAGGAATGTTGGCTCGTCAGTTTTTGCATGAGTCATTTCTTTTTCAGATATCATTCTGTTCTCCTCCTCGTCTAACATATTATACACACGTACGTTATAACTGACAATAGAATGTGATAACAGACTTCCATATGTTATAATAAAGCGAATATGGACGTAAGGAGATACATGTATGGATGATATCCAAGCCATTATCGCAATGAATCTAGTCAAACTTAGAAAAAACAGAAACCTGACCCTTGATCAAGTTTCTGAATTAACGGGTGTCAGCAAAGCGATGCTCGGACAAATCGAAAAAGGGAAATCAACCCCGACTGTCACCACGCTATGGAAGATCGCAAACGGGCTTCAAGTATCCTTTTCTGTATTTCTAAAAGAAGACAAACCAAAAGTTAGAAAAATCAACCTGCAGGATATCGAACCTGTTACAGATAATGAAGAAAACTACAGCGTCTACCCTTTTTTCCCCTACAATCCTGAAACAAAGTTTGAAATTTACGTTGTTGATCTGAAACCTGGATGTATACATGAAGCAAAAACACATTTAGGAGAAGAATATATTTTAATTAAAGAAGGCGAATTAACAGTCATTCTGCAGGGTCAGGAGCATATGCTCGCTTCCGGAGACGCCTTGCAGTTTACAGGGTCAACCCCGCACAGCTACATCAATTCATCTGAAGAAACGGCCAGTTTTTTTCTGCTGATGTTTTATCCTGAGCCGCAAGGGTGACGAACAACCTCTCAGTTTAAATCGCTGGGAGGTTTTTCATATGTGCAAATGGCTTGCAAGATGAAAGCATTCGTTGTATATTAATTGACGTGTCAATCATTGATATATCAATTAATAGTTTTGACAAGAAAGAAGGGATGGGTTTTGGCATCATTTTGTTCAGAGGAAGCCGAGATTTTATATCAGCTGCAAGGCGTGAACAAGGTGATTGGCATGAAGTTCGAGGCATGCACGGGCATCAGCCAATCTCGTTTGGAATTGCTGACATTGCTTTATCATGCAGATGAGATCAGTCAAAGCGACCTTCAAAAGAAAGTAAATATAGATAGCGCAGCCGTCACTAGACACCTAAAACAGCTGGAAGCCAAAGGCATGGTATCAAGACGGCGCAAGCCTGAGGACAATCGCATCACCCTTGTTCGGTTAACAGACCAAGGAAGAGAGCGAATCGAGTCTTCTAAGAAAGAAAAGGAGCGTTTCATGAAGGAAATGCTCGCAAATGTAAGTGCAGAAGAGCGCCGCCTGCTCATTGATGTGCTGGCGCGCATGCGGAACAACATAGACAATATTGAAGCATAAGAGGAGTGTATCAACATGATCAAAACAAATGATTTTATGGAGATTATGAAAGGACGCCGTTCCATTCGCAACTATGATCCGACAGTAAAAATCACTAAAGAAGAGATGACAGAAATCTTAGAGGAAGCAACAACTGCGCCATCTTCTGTTAACGCGCAGCCATGGCGTTTTCTCGTCATTGACAGCCCGGAAGGAAAAGAAAAGCTCGCACCGCTTGCAAGCTTTAACCAAACACAAGTCACAACATCATCTGCTGTCATTGCTGTATTTGCAGACATGAACAATGCAGACTACTTAGAAGAAATCTATTCAAAAGCTGTGGAACTCGGTTACATGCCGCAGGAGGTCAAAGACAGACAAATCGCTGCGCTGACCGCTCATTTTGAAAAGCTTCCTGCACAGGTGAACCGCGAAACGATTCTGATTGACGGAGGCCTCGTTTCGATGCAGCTAATGCTGACTGCACGCGCACACGGCTACGATACAAACCCGATCGGCGGATACGATAAAGAAAACATCGCGGAAACATTTGGATTAGATAAAGAACGTTATGTACCGGTTATGCTTCTTTCTATCGGAAAAGCAGCAGACGAAGGCTATGCTTCCTACCGTCTGCCGATTGATACAATTGCAGAATGGAAATAAAACAAAGAGCCCAGGAATATTTTCCGGGCTCTTTGTTTTAAATAAAGCCGCCGTTCACGCGGATCGTCTGGCCTGTGATCCATTGTGATTTTTCACTTACAAGGAACTCGATGACATTTGCAATATCTTCGGGTTCACCAATACGGCCGAGTGCGATGGTCTTTTTCAAACCTTCAATTTGCTGCTCGTTTTTGCCTACAGTGAACAGCTCAGTGTTCACCGGCCCCGGCGCAACCGCGTTAATGGTGATTTGCTTTACTGCTAATTCTTTTGCAAGCTGGCGGGTGAATTGCTCAACAGCACCTTTTGTTCCCGCATACACGCTGTACGTCGGAAACATTTGACCGACGACGGATGTCGAGAAGTTGATGATTCTCCCCTTCTCCTCCATGTATTTCATCGCTTGCTGGCAGGCGAAAAACGTTCCTTTTACATTGAGATTAAACTGCTTGTCGAAGTCTTCCTCTGTTACTTTTTCGATTGGCTGATAAATATTGACGCCCGCATTGTTGATGAGAATATCTACTTTTCCAAAGGCCTCGATGGTTTTTGTAAATAACGACTCGACGCCGGCTACCCGGCTGAGATCGGCTTGGATGGCTACAGCTTCTCCGCCCTTTTTCTTGATGCCTTCCACAACCTCTTCCGCTTTTTCCGGGCTGCTTGAATAATTGACTGCTACTTTGATGCCGAGATCAGCCAGCTGTTCGGCAATTGCACGACCGATTCCCCTTGAAGCTCCAGTTACAATCGCTGTTTTTCCTTTTACCTGTTCCATGTATGTCACCCTCCGATTGAATACGATTTTTCCGTGAAAGCTAAAAAACCATTTTCAAGCAATGACCAAACACTTTCAAATTCCTCTTCAATCGTATCTTTTTTCCACTCGTACGCATGAGCGGGATGATGAAAACGTTCTGTAGCGTAAAAAATGCCTCGTGCCAGTTCCTCATGATCATTTGATTTCGTGTCACAGTCATTCAAAAGAACACTCAATTGCTTGACCATATGAACAATACTTTTGTAGACCATCTCAGAGCATTCACCTGTTACTTTCGCATACATGGCAAATAATTCTTCATCTTCTGAAGCATAATACCGCTTTAAATCAAACAATTTCTTGATATAAGCTTTTACATGCGCAGCGCCTTTTAGAGAAGAATCCTCATATACAGCGGTAAGAGGCACGCTGATCTTTTCATTCAGCCACATTTCAGTCGCCGCTTCCAGAATCTCTTTTTTGCTTTTGAAATGGCGATAGATCGTTCCATGGCTTACATGTAATGCTTTCGCTACATCTGTGATCGATGTTTTGGCGACACCAAAACGCCTTAGTGTTTCTTCTGTCGCTATCAGTATTTGTTTTTTGGTTAACACGTCACCTTCTGAAGATCTGTTCATAGTGCTGCGGCTTTTCAGGGCCGCATGAGACACCTCCTTGAGGACATCTTAGCAAAACCGCAAACAAATGACAAATATTTATTTTTGTCATTTGTCATAAAAATAGAGTGATGAACTATTCATCACTCTTCTCTTGGTTATTCTTTTGTTTTCTTCCTGCCGAACGGCCACCAGTTGCCTTCGCCAAAGGTTGCGATGATTGCCGGAATGAAGAGCGGAAGGATGACAAGGCCGTAAAGCAAGAGCCCGATAATGATGACACTTGCCACCTGCATCAGCGTATTGACGCCTGAGGGCATCATCGCCGCGAACGTTCCGGCCAAAATAATGGCCGCTGTAATAATGACGGATCCCATTTTGCTCATTGATCTGATAACACCTTGCTCAATGCCCATATGCACCTCTTCCTTAAATCGGTCCAGCAAGAAGATCGAATAATCTACCCCTAACGCGATCAAGATCACAAAGCTGAAGAACGGTACTGCCCAGCTGACGCCGGCGTTTCCTAAGCCGTTTACAAAAATCAATTCTGTTATGGATATCGACGTATAGTACGTGAGCAGCAGTGAGGCGATCATATAGATCGGCATAATCATTGAGCGGAACAAAATGGTTAACACGATAAACAGGCCAATAATCATGATCACCATTGTTCTGGAGAAGTCCGTTGTGGACAGTTCTTTTAAGTCCGCATTCATACTCGTGACCCCGCCGTATACAATCTGTGCATCCTCGAGAGAAGTGCCGTCAACTTCGTTTGCTGCAGCTTTTTTGATTTGATTTATTGTCGTAATGGCTTGTTCTGAATAAGGATTGGAATCCAAGATGACGCTTAATTGCACGCCTTTGCCGTCTGCAAAGGAATATTGGTCAATTGACTTCTTAAAGTCTTTATCTTTCATCACTTGATCAGGAATGAATACCCCTGTATCCCTTACGGCTGAGCTTTTACTCATATCCTCTAACATATCACTGGAAGCTGTTATGCCGTCAGTGATTTTCGTCAGGCCATCATTTGCGCTCTTCACACCTACGGCAAGCTTCTTCAGGCTTTCCACCAGCGTTCCTGCTTGCGCCTGCTGGCCTGAGAGCTGCTGGTTTGCTTGTTCAAGGCCGATTTGAATCTGACCAAGCTGTCCGCTGATTGCCGTAAGCTGCTGTACGGTCTGTGCGGTGTTGCCGGTTTGGGAAATCTGTTTGCTCACAAGCTGCAGCTGCTGATTGATTTTGCCTAAGCCGTCTGCCGCATCGCCCAGTGAACCGCCGGAGCTGCTATTTGAGGCTGAGCCGGTTTGCCCCGCCATTTGATTGAGTCCGTTTTCTATATCCGTTAAACCTCTTTGGACATCGGCAATTCCTTTTACCGTCTTATCGAGCCCGTCTGAAACCGAGCCTAGCTGTTTATCAATATATAAATCTTTGATTTTTTCACCAGTCGGCTGCGTGATGGTCATGACAGAGTCAACATGATCGACTTTCTCAATCGCTTTGCTGATATTTCCGAGATAAGGGATTGTATCAGCTGTTGTGAGATCTTTGTCTCCTTTCACGACAACATTGATCGGGAACGCTTTCCCTTCACCGAATCCGTCCTTGATGGCCTTGAGAGCTTTGATTGATTTATAATCGCTGCTGATTTCCGCAGTCGAATCAAATGAAATCTGGTCATCATAGGTCAAAATGAACGGAAGCGTGATAACTACCGTGATGACAATGAACAGAAACGGACGCACAACGGAATGTCTCCCGAGAAACGCCCATAATTTATTGTCACTGTGAGACAGCACTTTCTTAGAAGGCCAGAATAATTTTTCACCCAGCGTCACCATAAATAATGGCAGCAGTGTGTAGAGGATGATCATTAAGATTCCAACACCGACTGCGACTCCTACTGCGGATTGGAAAATCGCAAACTTCGCAAATCCTAAGGCGGAAAATCCGATCAATACCGCAAATCCGCTGATAAATAAGGTTTTTCCTCCTGTACGGTAAGCGATAAGCGCCGCTTCTTTTTTGTCATGCCCGTTTGCCAATTCTTCACGGAATCGGGTAAGAAGCAGAATGCAGTAATCTGTTCCGATACCGAACAGGATGGCGACTAAGAAGGTTTGCGTAAACGTTGAGATAGGAAAATCAACATTATACACAAGGATCCCCAAAATGGATTGACTGATCAGATAAGAGAAACCGACAATCACAATCGGGATAAAAGGCGTCACAACAGATCGGAACACGATCAGCAGTAAACCGATGATCAAGCAGACGGTGATTACTTCCGTTTTCTTGAGCCCTTCCTCTGAGCTGTGAGCGAAATCCTGATTGATGAGAGAAGCTCCCGTAATATATGCGGTCAAATCATCAGGAACGATTTTATAAATGTCATCCGCGATTTTTTCCGCCTTTTTATCAGAACCTGTAATCGTGACAGGAATGAGGACGGTTTTCTTATCTTTTGAAATTAATTGGTCTTTGACTTCTTTTTCAGCTGTCAAAGGAGACGTTACCTCTTCTACACCGTCGATCTTTTTGATTTTATCGACCATTGTGCGGAGCTGGTCCTCTGTTTCTTTCTTCAAAGCGTGGTCTAATGTAAAGACAACACTGATCGAATTATTGTCTTCTCCCGCTTGTTTTAAAATGGTGTTTGCTCTTTCTGAAACGGCATCATCGGGAAGCTGGGCCTGCCCCTTTTGATTGGCCAGCTCCGTTAAGTTCGGAGAAAACAAACTCAATACGACGGTAAGTGCTAATATAACGGCTGCAATTGCCCACTTGAATTTGATGATTGCTCTCATTCGGCAGGATCTCCTCCTTTAAATTTGCTTTTTAGAATGGTAAATATCTCTATGATGGAATTTAAGTGTTCCTCATCTATATCATCGATCAGCCCTTTGAGAGCGTTAAAGATGGCTGAATCTAATTCTTCTAGTATGGTTTCACCGCTGGTTGTGATGTTAATTAGCTTAGAGCGCTTATCACTCTTGGCCGGACAGTCATCCCATTCAACCAATCCCTTATCGAGCAGCTTTTTCAGTCTGTTCGAAATCGCGCTCTTATGTACATTTTGATACATGGCCAGGCTGCCGGGAGAGGTTGGGCCCTTAACTTTTAAAATTTTTAACAGGTCCGCCTGTTCCCTTGAGATATGTTTGAAGACATCCTGATTGATTTCACGATGCACAAACTCTGTCCCTTCAAGTAATACTTCTACAAACAGGTTTATCGCCTGACATAGCTTTTGTTCATTCAACATCTTCCCCTCCTCATTATAGTTTACCCCTGTAAACTTTATGATCAATGTCAATTAGTTTATTCCCCTAAACTATGTCTGTCAACATATTTTATTCACGAACCTCCACAAAGAACACCCGTTCGTGTACAATAGAAGTTATAAACATGAAAGGGGAAAATTCACATGTCAGATTTTTCATTCAAATTGTATGAATATAACGTCTGGGCGAATCAGCAAATATTCAACCGATTAAAAGAGCTTCCAAAAGAGGTATACCGCCAAGAAATTCAAAGTGTGTTTCCGTCGATATCCCATGTTCTGTCTCATGTATACCTATCTGATTTAGGCTGGATTGAAGTGTTTTCCGGCCAAAGCATGAACGATGCTTTGGCGTTAGCTGAACAGCTTAAAGAACAGACAGAGGCAAAAGAAATGGAGGAAATGGAAGACCTGTTTCTAACGTTATCTGAGCGCTATACATTATTTTTACAGCAAAAAGAACAGCTCAATAAGCCCCTCCAGATTCAAAACCCCTCTGGCGGAATCATGAAAACGACTGTTTCTGAACTGGTTCCCCACGTTGTCAATCACGGGACATACCACCGCGGCAATATCACGGCAATGCTGCGGCAGGCAGGATATGCATCCGCTCCGACAGATTACGGGCTCTACCTGTATATGAAAAAAACAGAAATGGCATAAGAAAAAGCGGCTCCCTAAATGGAGCCGCTTTTTCTTATGAGAAATAGTCCAAATCACATTAAAATTTCTTTTCATATATCCTTTATAGTAAAAAAGATAGAAATTTTAGTGTTATAATAATCATTAAAAACATATTGCTGACTCAATAAACATTTTTCAATGGAGGAACACACAAAGTGACAGACGACATGACGAAAGACAATATAAATCAGCAAAAATTGGAGAGAGGCTTGAAAAACAGGCATATCCAGCTCATCGCCATCGGCGGAGCCATTGGGACAGGCTTATTTCTCGGCTCTGGAAAATCGATTCATTTTGCTGGACCGTCGATTTTATTTGCTTACATGATCACGGGGATCATTTGCTTTTTAATTATGAGATCTCTGGGTGAACTGTTGTTATCGAATTTGAACTATCACTCTTTTGTTGATTTTGTGCAAGACTATTTAGGCGATATGGCAGCCTTTATCACCGGCTGGACATATTGGTTCTGCTGGATTTCCATTGCGATGGCTGATCTGACAGCCGTCGGGCTTTACACCCAATATTGGCTCCCGGGTGTGCCGCAATGGGTGCCCGGCTTAATCGCTCTGATTATTTTACTGATTATGAACCTGGCAACCGTCAAGCTTTTTGGAGAATTAGAATTTTGGTTTGCTTTAATTAAAGTCATTGCCATTTTGGCCCTGATCGTCATTGGTCTTGTGATGATCTTCAAAGGTTTTTCCACAAGCTCAGGGGTCTCCAGTTTCACAAATCTCTGGAGCCACGGAGGCATGTTCCCGAATGGCATGCACGGGTTTATCCTCTCGTTCCAGATGGTTGTGTTTGCCTTTGTTGGCATTGAGCTGGTCGGACTTACAGCCGGTGAAACAGAAAACCCTGAAAAAGTAATTCCTAAAGCGATCAACAATATCCCTGTCCGGGTGCTGCTTTTCTATATTGGTGCTCTTCTTGTGATTATGAGCATCTATCCTTGGGATGTCGTCAATCCTAGCGAGAGCCCATTCGTACAAGTATTTGTCGCGGTGGGCATCGTCGGGGCAGCAAGCATTATCAACTTTGTTGTATTGACATCCGCTGCTTCAGCATGCAACAGCGCTGTATTCAGTACAAGCCGCATGGTCTATTCCCTGGCGAAAGATAACAATGCGCCTGAATCAATGGCGAAACTGACTCCGCGTAAAGTACCTAGAAATGCATTGTTCTTTTCGGCTATCGTGATTTTAATCGGTGTCACGTTAAACTACATCATGCCAGAAGGCGTATTCACCCTGATCACAAGCATTTCAACCTTATGCTTTATCTATATTTGGGGTATTACGGTCATCTGCCATATGAAATACCGGAAAACAAGACCTGAACTAGCAAAAACAAATAAGTTTAAGCTTCCGCTTTATCCGTTTACAAATTACCTGATTCTCGCGTTTCTGGCGTTTATCCTTGTTGTGCTGGCATTGGCTGAGGATACCAGAGTTTCGCTATTCGTTACACCGGTTTGGTTTATTTTGCTGATTGTGATTTATAAAGTAAGAAAAGCGAAGCATCAATAAGATTCGCAGCTCCTGCCTCAGAAATGAGAGCAGGAGTTTTTTTGATGAAAATGACCTTTGCTTTCGAATTTGAAGGTATGCTATAGTATTTGTAATCAAAACAAGAAGGGATGATGGGTGGACAATGATTAACTAATCTTATTTTTACCGTTTGAAATCAATATTTCAAATCAGAAAAAATAGGATTAGTCTGCCCATTTTCTATATATACGACACTGCTATTTATGAAAAATAGCTTATTTGATCATGCACAGGCGCGGCTAATCCTTCCAACACATTTTGGGAGGATTTTTTTATTCTCCCTTTTAAAGCGAGGGATATGGATGAAAGAGATCGTAACATTAACAAACGTCAGCTATGAAGTGAAGGATCTGACTGTTTTCAAAAACGTAAATGCAAGTGTTCAGCAAGGAGATATCATTGGGATTATCGGCAAAAACGGTGCTGGGAAATCTACGCTGCTGCACCTCATTCACAATGACTTAGCCCCTGCACAGGGACAAATCCTTCGGCAGGATATAAAAATGACGATGGTTGAACAGGAAACCGCGTCGTATTCCTTCGCGGATCAGACGCCTGCCGAAAAGAAATTATTGGAGAAATGGCGTGTGCCCGTCCGTGATTTCCAACAGTTAAGTGGCGGTGAAAAATTGAAAGCGCGGCTGGCGAAAGGACTGTCGGAGGATGCAGATCTTTTACTGTTAGATGAACCGACAAACCACCTTGATGAAAGTAGCTTGCAGTTTCTCATTCAACAGCTGAAAAGTTATAGAGGCACTGTGATTCTCGTTTCTCACGATCGGTATTTTTTAGACGAAGCTGCCACAAAAATATGGTCGCTTGAAGACCAAACGCTGATCGAATTCAAAGGGAATTACTCTGGGTATATGAAGTTCCGTGAAAAGAAAAGACTCACCCAGCAGCGAGAATATGAAAAGCAGCAAAAAATGGTTGAACGGATTGAAGCACAAATGAATGAGCTTGCTTCATGGTCGAAAAAAGCCCATGCCCAATCGACGAAAAAGGAAGGGTTTAAAGAATATCACCGTGTAAAAGCGAAGCGTACGGATGCCCAGATTAAATCCAAGCAGAAGCGGCTTGAAAAAGAACTGGAAAAAGCAAAGGCGGAACCCGTTAAGCCGGAATATACTGTACACTTTTCAATTGACACAAGCAAAAAAACAGGAAAACGTTTTTTAGAAGTTCAGCATATAACGAAGGCTTTTGGTGAAAGAACCCTCTTTACAAACGCAAATTTTACGATTCAGCATGGCGAAAAGGTTGCGATCATAGGCCCCAATGGCAGCGGAAAAACGACATTACTGAAAATCATTCTGGGACAGGAAACAGCTGAGGGAAGTGTATGGATGTCGCCGTCCGCAAATATCGGCTATTTAACGCAGGAAGTGTTTGATTTGCCTTTAGAACAAACACCGGAAGAGTTATTTGATAATGAAACATACAAAGCAAGAGGGCATGTTCAAAGCCTGATGAGGCACTTGGGTTTTACAGCTTCCCAATGGACTGAGCCGATCAAGCATATGAGTATGGGTGAGCGTGTAAAGTGCAAGCTGATGGCATATATTCTTGAAGAAAAAGACGTGCTGATTTTAGATGAGCCGACAAACCATCTCGATCTGCCGTCACGCGAACAGCTGGAAGAAACACTGTCACAATACAGCGGTACATTGCTGGCGGTTTCACATGACCGATACTTTCTCGAAAAAACAACAAACTGTAAACTCGTCATCTCGGGCAACGGCATCGAAAAGCAGTTAAATGACGCTCCTTTAGAAAGAAATGAGCGGGAGGAGCTTCGTTTAAAGCTTGAGACAGAAAGACAAGAAGTACTGGGAAAGCTCAGTTTTATGATGCCAAATGATAAAGGGTACAAGGAGCTGGATCAGGCTTTCAATGAGCTTACGAAACGGATTAAAGAGCTGGATTGAAGCCGTGAGGACCTCTAAAACAATATAGAACACAAAAAAGCAAATAATATTGACAAACGAAATAGACACACAGGAGGTCCTAGACAGCATAAAAGTGGATGTAAACCAAACTAAAAATGAAGTGGTGGCTACATTCCGATATTCCCGGGATCGAAAAGAACGTTACGCGGGCAGCTTCCACAGAACCGTGACACTGCCGGCAGCTGTTTCTCACGAAGGCGTAAAAGCAACCTACACGAATGGAGTACTGGTCGTCAGAATGCCTAAGTTAACGCAAGGCAATATGTTGATTTTTATTAAAAAGGACAACAGCCGTTGTCCTTTTTTCTTTATATTTTCAAGCCTTCCCACGACCTTAATGTCTCTAATGATGACTTATAATACCCTGCCACTACTTCCAAATAGGCATTTCCTTTAATCGGAGTAAACGGATCCGGTCCAGCCGCCACCATCTCCATAATAATCGGGCCTTTATAACCGATAAAATTGAGCGCTTCGATTTGCTCTTTGAGATTCGCATGGCCGTTTCCGATCGCCTGGCGATTTGAATCGGCCACGTGATAGACTCCGAGTTTCTGCCCTGCCAATTTAATGGCCTTCACAGGATCAGCTTCTTCTATGTTCATATGATACGCATCGAGAAGAACTTCGAGATTGGGGCTGCTGACATCACGTATGAATTGTAACGCTTCTTTGCCAGTGACCACTTGATGATTTTCGTACCGGTTTAATACTTCGAATACGACCTGAATCTGTAATTCCTCCGCTTTGGCCATGATTTTTTTAGCGCCTTCGACCAATAAACTCCAATCCCGCGCATCATCACCGCTCCCTCTCACTTTACCGACATCGCCGTGAAGACAGATGCGGGGGGCGCCTGCATCCGCAGCCCAATCCAGTAAATCCAAGAAATACTGTACAGCCTTTGACCGAACTTCTTCATTCGCACTTGAAATATCCACATTCCTTGGCGTTACCGATAAAACCTTTACTTGATGAGCAGCCAATGTTTCGGCAATGTCTTTCGGATTCAGCGAAATATCCCCTTCGATCTCACCCCCATCTACTCCGATTTCTGCAGCCAGCCGGCATTTTTGTTCAAATGGAATGCTGCCGAAAGTCCATAAGCATAACCCATATTCTCTTCCCATATTGAAATCCCCCTTTTAGAAAGATGAAGCTGTATTCTTTGACATGATTTCTCCTTCAATCTGTTCCAATGATTTGCCTTTAGTCTCCGGCACATATTGATAAACAAAGAGAAAGGCAAGAACGCCAATGGCGCCGTACATGAGAAATAATGAACCTGTACCGATCAGATCTAAAAGCAGCGGGAAGGACAGCGACACTGCAATATTCGCCAGCCACAGACAGGTACTTGCGATTCCCAGCGCCGTCCCCCTGATCTGTAACGGGAAAATTTCAGCCAGCACAACCCAAACGACCATTCCCCAGCTCGCTGAATACGCTACCATAAACAAGCATAAGCAGGATAACAGCAGCCACCCGGGTGCATGAAAGAATAGCGTACTGACACCCAAAATACCAAGTGCCAAAGACATTCCGACATTGCCAATCAGCATAAGATTTCTTCGCCCTATCCTATCAATCAGCAGCAAGCCAATGATCGTAAATAAGACATTGATAATGCCGATGCCTATGGTTCCTGCAATGGCACTGGCAGCGCCGAATCCCGCATTTTCTAAGATGGTCGGTGTATAATAAATAATCGTATTCGTGCCTATCACTTGCTGAAAGATGGCGATCCCAATACCGATAAATAAGATCGGCCTAATTACCGGAGATAATAATGTTGATATTGAAACACGCTCTTCCATCTTGATCTCCTTCATACTGCGGATCTCAGCATCAATTGTTTTCGAATCTCTCGTCAGAAGCAAAATATGGCGTGCTTCATCCTCACTTCTTTTCTGCAGCACCCATCGCGGGCTTTCAGGCATAAAAAACATGCCGGCCATGAGAATGACGGAGGGAATCACTGCTAATAGGAGCATCAGATCCCACCTGCCCGAAGATGAAAAAATAAAGTTTACAATATACGCCATGAGAATCCCGAAAGAATTCATCAATGTATTCAATGAAGCGATTCTGCCTCTGATCGCGGCAGGCGCCATTTCTGACAGATACAAAGGAACAATTGCCGAAGCTCCTCCAACCGCTACACCCAATTCTATTCTGAATAGTAATAATATTCCGATATTATGAGCCAAACCTGTTCCAATGGCTCCAATTGTAAAAAGCACACCGAGCCAGATGATTGTTTTTTTCCTGCCATAGCGGTCGGAAAATCTTCCGCAAAAGGCTGCCCCGGCTAAAGCGCCAATCAGTACTCCGCTGACAACCAATCCTTCTAAAAATGGAGTCAGCTCCATGTCTTCTCTAATAAACAGCAGCGCGCCGGATATTACACCCGTATCGTACCCGAACAGCAAACCTCCTAATGCGCCGAAAAAATAAATAAAACTGATATAGACCTTTTTGGATGTCATCAAGACACCTCCGACTGATTGTATTTAACGTTTAAGTAAGGGAGATCCCTTCGTCTAAGAGAAAGATCCCCCAAAATACCAAAAGGGTCATAACAGTGACGCCGTTGAATCCCGCACTATTAATGAAGGAGACAGCATCACGCGCTGTATCACTTTCTTTTGTTTTGAATTGGCCATGCCGTCCATCAGCAGTTCAATTGCCTTTTCTCCCATTTCTTCAGTCGGCTGTGCGATAGTCGTCAATTGGGGATCACTGATCTTTGCAAGGACGCTGTTGTCAAACCCAATTAGAGAAAGGGATGAAGGAATAGAAATATGAAGCTGCCTTGCAGCCTGCAAAACGCCTAAAGCAAGCAGCTCAGTCGTCACAAAGACAGCCGTCGGCCTATGTTTTTGATTAAGCAGCTTTAAACTGATGTCTTTACTGGCTGACAAGTCATATGGACAGTCCAGAATAGCTGATTCATCGATTTGGATTCCTGAAACCTGCAGTCCTTCTTTAAAGCCGATGACACGATTTTTGATTGATGTATTGTTAATCTTTTCTGCTATGACAGCTATATTTGTATGCCCTAATTGGGCTAAATGGACAGCTGCCTCGTATCCCCCTTTAAAATCATCCGCCACTACAGTGTCTACAGGCAGATGTGGTATATCTCTCGACAGCATGACAACCGGCATGTCGCTTTCAATCAGTTCGCGTATCGCCTGACTGTTTTTGAGACCCGTCGCCACAATAATGCCGTCTACATGCTTTTGCTTCAGCATGGTAATATACTCCTCTTCTCTCAGCGAATTATTGTCCGTACTGCATATGATGACACTGAAGTCCTTTTTACGGCCGCTGTCCTCCACAGCTCTGGCCAGTTCGGCCATAAACGGATTGGCGATGTCAGGAATGAGCAGCCCGATGGTCTTCATCATTTTTCTCGCTGAAGTCACAACACTTGGCTGATATTGAAGCTCCTCAATCACTTTCCAAATTCTATTTTTCGTTTTTTCGCTTATATTGCCGGTATTATTAAGAACCTTTGAAACGGTAGAGATTGAAACGTTTGCTTCCTTAGCAACATCATAAATGGTTGTTTTCATTAAGAAGGCCACCTTTATAAAATAGATCCTCTCTAGTATAAACGAATGCTTACCAGAATTTCTTTTTAAAAAGGTGCTTCTTCTATCAAAAACTCAAACCGTTTGCGGCACTCCGTCTTTTAATGTGACAGGCTGCTTCGTTTTGCAAGATTCTATACAAGCTGCGGCAATAGCAAGTGCTGCACGCGCATCTTCGCCTGTAACTAAGGTTGGCTTATGATTTCGAACGGCATCCACAAATGATTGTAACTCATCAACATAAGCATCAAATAATAAGTCCTGATCGTAGCGAATCGTGTTGTAGCTGACTCCGTCTTTGTTATACCTTGTCATGTTTGTATGGCGGATATCTCCGATGGTCAGCATGCCTTCAGATCCGAACACTTCTCCGCGGACATCATATCCATAAACGGCTTGGAAGTTCGCTTCCGCCGTTGCAATCGCTCCGTTATCAAATTTGATCGTGACAACTGCAGTATCCAAAAATCCTTTGTCTTTAAAATCAGGTCTGACAAGCGCATCAGCCGCGGCATAGACTTCAATCGGCTTCGCATCTGGATTGAGGTAGAGTAACGTATCAAAGTCATGAATCAGCGTCTCTAAGAAGATCGTCCATTGTGGAATTGGTGTCGGATCGCCGAGTGCCGGGTCTCTTGTGATGGAACGCATTAACTGAGGCGTGCCAATTTTTCCTGTACGGATTTCCTCATACGCACTGCGAAAGCCTTTAGCAAAACGTCTGTTAAAACCGATTTGAAGCGGAATAGACTCTTCATTTACTATCCTTATGACTTCATCCGCTTCTTCCAGCGTGACAGCCATCGGTTTCTCACAAAATACAGCTTTCCCCTTCTTTGCCGCTGCAATAATGTTTGCGGCATGCGTCCTTGCCGGCGAAGCAATGATGACCGCATCAATATCAGGATGTTCCAGCATATCTAACGGATCTGTAAGCGCTTTAATATTTGAGCCGATTGCTTTTGCAAATGCTTCTGCATTCCCCGGAACCGGATCTGCAACTGCATACAAATCTGCTCCTTTCACACGGAACGCAATACTTTCTCCGTGAAAAGCTCCCATCCGTCCCGCACCTAATAGCCCAACCTGTACATTTCCCATCAGTACCACTCCCATTCTGCGAAAATAAGGAAAGTCTTTCTCTACAATATCATTACACAATAAAAAATAACCCCTAAAATACTTCTAAAATACATTTAAGATAGGGAAAGTCTTTCCTAGTTGATTTCAATTGTAACCCCTTACATTTTTAAGGTCAATCTTTTTTTGCTGTGTTTAAAGCAGACCTCTCCCTTAGCCGTCGATCAAGCCTGCAATGACTAAGGGTTCAGGGGCAAAAAAATACCAAGGGTGTGCGGCCCTGATCGTTCAAATGGAAACTTCTCATATAGAAGGGAGGTAATGAAGAAAAGCAGAAGAGTAAATGAAACAAAGTGAGGATGGATCATATGACTGAAGACTTTTACTGTGATGAAGTATTTAGCGGCAAAACGAAGCAAATAAGGTATTAGAGGCAGATAACGTATTGGCTTACTATCATACAAACCCTTTTTATCCAGTCCATATTGTGGCTGTCCCTAAGAAACATATTTCCTCATTGATCATCCTGGAAGAGAACGACCATGATTTGCTTCTTGAATTAATGGTGACGGAAGAAAAAGGCGCATGCCGTGTGATCACCAACTTGGGAGAATACCAGGACTCTAAACATCTACATTGGCATATTGTGTTTGAGAAACCGCTTAAGTAAGCAGCTTTTATCAACACAGCTGTTTCCGCATACGTATATTTGTCATGGCATATCCCATCTTCTGATAAAGATAGACGGCTGTCTCGTTATGCGCAAACACATGGAGAGCAAGTCTTTCAGCACCAAGCTCTCTTGCTCTTTCATCCAGACTTTGAAGCGCCAATTGAGCCAGCCCTTTACCGCGAAAGGCTTCATACAATCCAAAGGAATAGATAAACGCTTCCTTTTGCGGATGAAGCGGATCAGCATACAGCCAGAGCCAGCCCATCCTTTCCCCTTGTTCATTTGTGATGTTCCAAAAGAAATGATTGCTGCTGCTTCGTCCATTCGGAATCATGTTCTCATATGCCTGCTCCGATTTCTCAAGCGCCTCTTTTTCCGTCCAAGTTCCCGATTGTATGTTTTGTTTCGCATAATTTTGCACGGACATCCCGCGAAATGCTTCGAACTCCTCCATACTCATGTCTTCCAAAGTTAACGCCATCCTGCATTCCTCCTTTATGAAAAAAAGTCCAGCCGGTGCCGGACGAATAACGTACAAATGAAGATCTATTTCTATTATTCGGTTTATACCTGTTTCTATTATTCGATAAGAGGAGGAGATCTCCTGCAAATTGGTTTGTTAAGTGAATAGCTTACGTGAACTCCCGAATGATTATAATGATAGAAACAATCAAACAGATCATCGCAGGGATCGACATGAGTACCGATTGGCGTGCGCGAAAAATGTGTGCATGAACCGCTCCCGCCATGAGAACGACAAACAACACACCTGCCCCAAACGCTGCATACCGATTCCAAATTCCCGCTGTCATAGCAAGTGCCCCGGCTATTTCAAGAATGCCAGTAACAGTCAGAAACCATAATGGATATTGATAATGCCGCCAATGCTCAACTTGAAAGGGAGCGCGGAACACCTTTATGATGCCTCCCGCGAGCATAAAAGCTGCCAAACTGGCCTTCATAATAATAGATATCATCTTACGTCACTCCCTTTTGGAAGCATCCCGTATATTAAAAGATTCACAACCTGTGCTGCGAGGCTTGCCGGATCTTTGGTTCCGGTTAACAAAAATGAATCGGTTAAATGTTCGATCATGCCGATCAAACACTCAGCGACCGTTTCCATATCTAGGTCAGAACGAAAATAACCAAGCCGCTGTTCTGCTTCTAAGTTCTCTTTCAAACCCATCGCCAAGTCTTTTTTCATTTGTTTCGCTTCTGGGTTAAGAAAAAAGCCGATCGTGGTTAAATCCTTGTCCTCAGCCAGAAATTGAAAAACAGTTTCCACAGCAGACAGCACCCGTTTTGATACATCATTCGTATTTAATCCGTTTTCCAGAAGAAGTGACGCTGTCAGCTTTCTTACACGAGAGTGAAAATCAGTGATTATCTCCTCAAAAATGGCTTCTTTGCTTTGAAAGTACAGATAAAAAGAAGGCTGCGTCAGTCCGGCTCTTTTCACAATTTCACTTACCTTCGTCTCATGAAATCCCCGAATCGAAAATTCATTAGCAGCAGCTTTGAGTAATCGTTTCCGGCTTTCTTCCCCTTTACGTCCTTTTTTGCTTCTCAATTAGGATCATCCCCTACAAAAAGATACTCACAAGTAACATTACTTGTGAGTATTATTTCATGCCGTTGGCTTCTATGTCAATGAATTTCAAACTGATCGTGTTTGCCAACTTCCTTTATTCAGGGGTTTTGCACTGCATTATGATGAAGTGAGGAATACTGATATGCTAGTGGGTCAATCATTGATATCCCATGATTGATCCTCATGCTATGATACAGAAAATATTGATCCATTCGCTCCAGCCCAATTTCAGATAGCTCCTTTTTATTGAAAAGTTCATGACCGATATAATCTTTTAAATTGTCTTAACAGGCTATTTGCCTGAGACGCCTTCTCTCTCTTTTTTATTGATATTTTCCTTCATCAAACCGGAGATTTTCTGTTCATCGGTATGCGGGATCTGATTAAGCTGATTCATCACTAACGTTTGCCGTAGCAGTGAATGATTTTGACTCAGCTTCGCTTTCCCCTCTATTTTGCTGATTTTGACTTTGAACCCTTTCACTCCTTTGTTCATGCCCGCCAAAAATGCAGGATCGACATCTTCTAGTTTGTATGAGCTGTCCGGGCTTTCATACTTCAATACCAAGTCTTTCATAGAGTCTGCTAATTCTTTTTCATCCTCTAAAAGCTCCACTTCTCCATAAACGTGGACCGTAACGTAATTCCATGTCGGGACGGCTTTATTCGTCTCATACCACGATGGCGAGATATAGCAATGGGGACCATGAAAAACAGCCAAAACGGATTGGCCGACAATGTCCTTCCATTGAGGATTCTGCAAAGCAAAATGACCGTATAAGCAGGCTTTGTCATCACTTATCAGCAACGGCAAATGGGTTGCAAACGGCATGCCTTCATGCATCGAGAACAACGTCGCAAAACCATTTTCCCGGATGACATCATAAGCGTCTGATTCGTTAAGTTTAAATGGGGCAGGAATAAACATAAACCAATCTCCCTTCTGATTAAGCCGATCACTGTCGAACAGGAAACTGTCTCCATGATCAGTTATTTATAAGGTATAATATGATACTAACTGACATTTTCAAAGGTACAGTTTTAAACAAATATGCATGTCAGAGGTGAAAGCAGTGAAAAATATGATTTTTGCTTTTCATCATGAGGGCCCTAAATACAAACAAGTTTACGAGCAGTTTAAATCATTAATTGAACAAGGGCATTTACGGGCGAATGAACAATTACCCTCTATTCGGGAGCTCGCTCATTCCTTGCAGGTGAGCCGCAATACAACTTTGATGGCCTATGATCAGCTGATAGCGGAAGGCTACATTCGGGGAGAAAGAAGAAAAGGCTATTTTGTGAATGAAATCGAGCCTCTTTTATTTCAGGGGAAAGAGACATCTTCTCAAAACAAGCAAACAGATACAGCGCCGCAAATTCTCATTGATTTTCGCCCCGGGGCTGTAGACCAAACACATTTCCCGCTTAAAATATGGAGAAGGCTGTCCAATCAAATGCTGGCATCAGAGAAGAGCTACCTATACGGTGAAGCATTCGGAGAAAAATGCCTGCGTGAACAAATTGCGGCTTATCTATTAGAATCGCGAGGCGTAAAAGCAGATGCAAATTCGATTATGATTGGCAGCAGCACACAGCAAATGCTTATTTATCTTGGACAGATTTTAAAAAATGATTTTTCCGGCATCATCGTAGAGGATCCTGGATATGTTGGGGCACGAGAAGCTTTTCAGCTGCAAGGTTTTACTCTCGAAACGCTGCCTGTTTATGAGACAGGCGCCGATTTTTCAGCATTACATCAAATGAATGAAAGATTAATCTATGTAACACCCTCTCACCACAGCCCTTATGGGGTAAGCATGTCTATTCAGGAGCGGCAAGCACTGATTCATTGGGCGGCTAAAAAAGACGGGTATATTCTTGAAGATGATTATGACAGTGAATTCCGTTACACACAGCAGCCCTTCCCTGCACTGGCCTCTATTCATTCAGAAAGAGTCATTTATCTGGGGAATTTCTCAAAATCTTTTCTCCCAGGCATTCGCCTCTGCTATATGGTGCTGCCGGAGCCCATTTTACAGCGCTATCAGCATCGATTTCATCAATTCGAAAGCACCGCTTCTTTGCTGAGCCAGCTCACCATGGCAGAGTTTATGAAAGAAGGAGAATGGACCCGTCATATCAAACGAATGCGCGTTGTCTACAAACGCAAAATGCAGCACTTGGCTGCAAGTGTGAAGCATCAGTTCGGACATCATGTATCCGTAATAGGTGAACAGTCCGGGTTATACATATTAGTAAAGGTTCATGAGAATTGTTCAGAAGAATCGCTGATTCAGCGTGCTTTGGAATACGGAGTAAAAGTCTATCCTACCGCGCTCTATTTTGTAAACAACGCTTCTGATCATCCGCTGATTAAATTGGGTTTCGGACATCTTGGCTTTGATGACATAACACATGGCGTCCAGCTTTTAAAACAAGCATGGGGGACGGCACGGCATGACGTTGTCCCTTTCTATGACAAAAAGCCCCTTAAAGGGGGCTTTTCATTTGAAAAGTATAAACACTTTATTCATCTTGATATAACTGATAAACCCTTTTCAGCCTTTCTTCGAGCTGTTCAAAATGAACAAAACGGGCTTCTCTCAGAAACTCAGTCCCATCAATGAACAAAAGAAGCACAGGGACAGTGAAGACTGAAAATCTGCCGGCAACCTCCTCTACATCGTCAGCATTGATATGCCCCAATTTGATGTTTGGAAACTGCTCCAATAATATTCTGAGCTGCGGCAGAACAGCATGACATACTGTACAGCCGGGCCTTGAAATGTAGAGAAAACTGAATTGGTGCTGTTTGATAAAATTCTCCATAGAATCCAATGAATGTAATTTTGTCATCTCTTTCATCAAATTCCCCCTTCAAATTGGTCTGCCTTTCATGACCAAGCTCATCGATACGCGTATCATTCACTATACACATTTATATTTATAATATCCGCTTTTTTGCTTTGCAGAGTACCCGCAAGTTATGCTCAAAAATCTCAAAACAAAAGAACAGTTACTGACGAGCAGTAACTGTTCTTAAATACTTGAATATTAAAAATGCAAAGCGTAAGCCCCTGAACCGATGAGTGCAACCCCAATGGAGACTGCAATCAGCACTGCGTTATATTCAAAACCGCCGGCGCCATTTGCAAATCCTTTCGCTCCATGGACTTTTACGATGGCACCTAACATAATAATCGTTATGATAGCAGCTCCAAGCGGGAGAAATACACCTAAAATAAATAGAATTCCGCTTACTAATTCCCCAAGACCTGATAAAGCGGCCGCGACGTTACCTGGTTTAACCCCAATTGCCTCGAACCATTGTCCGGTTCCTTTAATCCCGTATCCGCCAAACCAGCCGAATAACTTTTGTGATCCATAAAACAGAAACACCACACCAATCATAATACGAATAAGCAACAGTCCTGCATCTTCCATTTTTATCTCTCCTTATTTTTGATGTAACATGATATGCTGAAAGGCACCAGTCTGATTCTTTGCCGCCAGTACCGTCTTAGCAATCATCTGTTGACTATATGCCTCTTTATTTTCTTCATGCGTCAGCGTTATTTAAAATCAATCTAACTCTCTCACTTCAAACGGCAGCAGCCCTTGTTCAATTTGTGTTCGATGCGGTTCATACTGCACAGGCAGCATCAATTTTCCACCCATTGTTTCTTGTGATTCATCATGGGCAAATCCCGGTGGATCCGTTGCAATTTCAAACAGGATTTCCCCATGCTCTCTGAAGTAAATCGCATTAAAGTAATTTCTATCCCGAACAGGAGTTACACCATATCCGTGAGAAGCAATATATCTTTGCCATTCTAATTGATCTTGGTCATCGCTAGCTCGCCAAGCAATGTGATGCACCGTGCCGACTCCCATTTGCCCGCGGCCAATAGGCGTTAATTTAAGGTCAATCACATTTCCGATATCACCGGCAGAGCGATAACGAACGAAGTCTCCTTCCTTGCCGACTCGTTCCAGCCCCATAATGTTTTCTAGCAGTTCACCTGTTTTTTCAGGCTGTGCTGATAACAGGGTTGCACCCCCAAAACCTTTAATGGCAACCTCAGGTGTTACATCTCCGAAAGTCCAAGTATTGGCTTCTCCTTCTTCTCTTTCCACGATTTCTAAATGCAGGCCATGCGGATCATCAAATTCTATATACTGTTCTCCAAAACGCTCGATTTTTGTGTATGGAACGTTGAACTTTTCAAGTCTCTTTTCCCAAAATGCCATGGATCCCTTCGGCACGATATAAGAGGTCACGGCTACTTGACCGTCTCCAATGATGCCTTTGCGGGCTCCTGCCCACGGAAAGAAGGTGATAATTGTTCCAGGCTTTCCGCCTTCATTCCCAAAATAAAGATGATACGTACCCGGGTCATCAAAATTGACCGTTTGCTTGACCAATCGAAGTCCCAGCACTCCTGCGTAGAAATCTGTGTTTTCTTGAGGGTGACCGACAATTGCTGTAATATGATGTATTCCCATCGTTTTTTTAGCCATTTTTACCCGCTCCTTTAAACGTTCAATTTACATATATTCAACAAACTCATTCACAGGCTTCCGGTAGCCGCGCGGCCTTCTGCTCTCTGTTTTTTCTTTCCCAATTGTAATCATCATGACAATCTCAAATTGGTCATCTATATTCAAAATCTGTTTCACGGCTTCATCATCAAAGCCGATCATAGGGCAGGTGTCCCAGCCTTTTTCCTTAGCGCTCAGCATAAACATCATCGCAGAAAGTGAAGCATTCCTTATCGCCTCGTCTCTCTTAAATGGCTCTCCTCTGTTTTCATAAAACGAAACTGTGTCTTGAACCATGTGATCATACTCTTGTTTATTTAATATCCCCAACATCTTTAATCCTTCATAAATGTCAGCCGCTTGCTGATATGCCTGCTTATCCCCTAATACCAAAAGAACTGCCGATGAGCTCAATACCTTATATTGTCCGTTTGCGGCCTGCTTCAGCTTTTCTTTTACATCCGGGTCAAGTACCGTCACATATTTGGTATGCTGTAAATTAAAAGCCGATGGAGCCAATGCAACCAATTCAAACATCTCATTGAGTTCATCTTTCGTGATTGGATGATCTGGAAGGAAGTTGCTTGCAGATCTTCTTTCATTAACTAACTGTGAAAATTCAGCCATTTACGAACACCCCTTTTATCTCGAATTCGAGATATTATTTTATAAAAAATCGATTGCATATGATGCAAAAGAATGACATTGATTGAGATTGCTCTACATTATTCAGCAACACGCTTTTTTAAATAGTCCTGCATGTTTTTATTCTGAAACCCAAACTAAATATCTTGAATTAAGATATCTTTAATATGAGATAATGATAAAATACAAATGTTCTCATGTCAACAGTTTTTAAAAAATCAGGTGGAAATTTTTCACTAAAGCTGGATTTTTGTTTGGGATAATCACTGCTTGTTTCAAAAGAACCCCTTTGTTTGCTGTGTGATCTTTAGCCTGGCACCAACTTTTTTTCTGTCACCTTATTTATTAGTAAACAGGAAACAACGTTGCTATAGACCCACTCGAAATTCAATTGGTATGATAAGCAAAGTGATTACACAAGAAAGGATACGGAGAGCGAACAAAAAGCACTCCTATTTTTTTGTGCAGTTTTATAGGAGGAAAAAATGGCAAGTGAAAGAGAACAAATAAGCAAAAAGGTAGCTTTGATTGCATTGATAGCCAATCTGATCTTAATGGCAGGAAAGGTCTTTTTTGGGCTGATAGGCGATAGTGAAGCTGTTTTTGCAGACGGAATCCATTCTGCAGCGGATGTCGTTGCTTCGATTGCTGTCCTGGCAGTCATCGGCATTTCCAATAAACCGCCTGATCAAGACCATCCTTTCGGGCATGGAAAAGCTGAGGTCATTAGTGAGGCGATTGTCGGAATTATCTTAGTGATCGTATCCGTTTATATCCTAATAGAAGCGATTCTGTCTTTTGTTGAAGGGCCAAGCGTTCCACAATACAGCGCATTGTTTGCAGCTCTGATTTCGTACGTGGCTAAGCAGATCTTATATCGTTATTCCATAAAGCAGGGGGAAAAATGGAACAGCAAAGCGATTATAGCGATTGCATACGATCATAAAGGCGATATCGTTGCCTCTCTCGCCGCTTTTATCGGCGTCCTATTGGCGATTATCGGAAACACCCGCGGATGGTCCTTTCTGTTGTACGCCGATGCAATTGCCAGCGCCATCGTGGCTTACCTCATTTTTAAGATTTCAATGGAATTAATCAGGCCGTCTGTTGATGTTCTCATGGAGAAAAGTGTTGATCCCGAGCTGATAGAGGAATATAAAGCTGTTATTTTGCATTTTTCTCAAGTAAAACGGCTCGATAAAATTCGCGCGAGAGAACATGGCCACTATAAATTGCTTGATGTCCGTTTATCTTTGGATTATGATTTGACGATTAAGCAGGGACACGATATTGCCCGAGAAATCCGAAATGAAATCAAAAGACAGTTTTCAGATGTTGAAGAAGTGCTTATCCATGTGAATCCTTATTTTGAAGAATAAAAAAAGCTCCTTTTCATGGGACTGACCCCATAAGATGAGACAAATAAAAACACCTTCAAGTTTGAATACGGATGATTGTTATCCGAAATTAGACTTGGAGGTGTTTTTTCTATGGGGACAAGAGTGAGTTATCCGGTTGAAG
>NZ_JAJSOZ010000024.1:0-37830 GCF_021282335.1 Bacillus sp. G16
ATACATTCATTATTATAACAATATTCGTATTCAAACCAAACTAAACAACCAATCACCGATAAACTATCGGCAATTGGCTGTTTAAAAGGTGTTTTGACCCCTGTCTCAAAAACGGGGGTCAGTCCCGGGAGGCACCGCTTTTTGATTACTTTTCAACAACAACTTTTACATCCTTGCTTTCTTTTTTGTCTGTATCAGCAGCCGTGACGTAAAGCACCGTTCCGGCTTTTTGTTTTTTGATTTTCACCGTGAACGTTCCTTTCGCGTCAGCTTTGGCAGAAGCAATGACTTTCTTTGATTTGTTTTTCACTCTGATCATTGCCTTGCTGTTCGCCTTCCCTTTCACTGCCGTATCTTTCGTTTTCACAGCATTTACTTTCGGTGTGCCGGAAGGTTTTCCTTTGACGACGACAACTTTATACGATGTTTTCGCATCGCCTTTTGTTGCTTTCACATACAAGACTTGATCTTGTTTTTGAGTCGGGATATTGACCTTGAACTTACTGTCTTTTCCGGCTTTGGCGCTGCCGAGTTTTTTCTTGCCGTTCATCACCTCGATCAGCGTGCCTTCCTTCGCACTTCCTCTGACGGCTGTTTGTGTGCTTTCAAGCTTGTTGACCTTGAGCTGTACATCAGCTGCGCTGACAGCCTTCATGACATTCAGCCGCCCGTAGCCTGAATGCCAGTCTACTCCAGGCGTCTTTGGAATATCAATCGGATCGCCATTATCGTCATACAATTCCTCTTCCTCGCCATCGACGCTTTCAAAGGAAATATCGTCCGCCGTCTTTTTCAAAATATCCTCTGCTTCTGTTCTTTTCAGCTTAGGGTTTTGAGCAAACAGCAATCCTGCAGCAGCGGCAGCATATGGCGTCGCCATGGATGTTCCGCTCATGTACGTGACATTCCCGTTCGGCACTAAGCTCGGGATATCAGACCCTGGAGCAGAGATATCCAGACCTTTTCCATAGTTAGAGAAATCCGCGGTCATATCCATGCGGTTCGTTGCTCCGACTGACATCACATATTTAGATGAAGCAGGATACGATAAGAAATTGGCTCCGTCATTCCCGCTGGCTGCGGCAATTAAGACATTTTTGTCAGCAGCGTATTTCAAAGCAAATTCAATCACGCGGCTGTAGCCTCCGCCTAAGCTTAAATTAATCACCTTTGCTCCTTTGTCAGCAGCATATTTGATGCCGAGAGCAATTTGTTCAGTATCTCCGGCTCCTGTGGAATCAAGCACTTTTACCGGAATAATTTTCGCTTTGGCGTTCAAACCAGTCATTGAATAACCGTTATCGCTTTGTGCAGCAATAATGCCGGCGACGTGCGTCCCATGCCCCTGGTCATCCATTGCGTTGTTATTCCGTCCGACAAAATTACGCCCGAGATCGGTTCTTACTTTTCCTTTTAAATCAGCAAGCGTGCTGTCTACACCTGTGTCTACTACCGCAATTAATGTATCGTTCAGCTTGCGTTTAGACAGCAATGTGCTGGCAGGCTCGTATTTCACA
Source organism: Bacillus sp. G16 (assembly GCF_021282335.1). Taxonomy (NCBI): domain Bacteria; kingdom Bacillati; phylum Bacillota; class Bacilli; order Caryophanales; family Bacillaceae; genus Bacillus; species Bacillus sp. G16. The sequence goes on from NZ_JAJSOZ010000024.1 coordinate 1,518, forward strand.
TCCGCATTTTTAATTCCGCCGTTATCACCATTGTTTTTAAGCGGCCATTGGTACGGGTATTGAATATCCTTTGACAGGCTTTTGTATTCCTGTACAGGTTCTGCAAACTCTACGTTAGACATCTTGGATAATGTCGTAGCAGCGCTTTTCACCCGTTTTGCGCTTGCCGTATATGTGCCGTTTTGTTTCTCATCTTTCGGCAGTTCAAATGAGTAGAGATTGTCAAACAGTTTCTTTGCCTTTTTCACATTGGAAATGTCTTTTTTCGATTGCGCGCTTGCAGAAAAGCCCTTCATTTCGTTATGTACTGACGAGAGGCTTTTATTGTCTTTCACTTTGAAAATGACCTTTGTTGTCTGAACTTCACTTTTCGCCGCAATATTGTTTTCTGTTAACACTGCTCCTGCTGTTTTGCCTTGCAGCTGCTTGATATTTAATCGTTCCGCCTGTTTCTTTATCTCCTCTTTAAGGAAAGACGGGACTGATTGTAAAGCTTTATCGTATAGCCGGTTGATTGCCTTTTGATCCTTTTCAGTAATCTTATATGAAGATGACGCACCGTTTTCTGACACATCATCAAACAACGGCTTTAATGTCACAAGATCCTGATAGATTTCATTTCTCGCTGTTTTATTGAGTGCGAGCTTTGCCACGATAAACGGCGCCGCTTTGTAGTAAAGGCTAGTCAGCTCTTTGCCTTCTGCTGTTTGGCTCAGCTGCTCATCACGAATCGCTCTCAGCTTGTCCAAGATGCCTTTGCCCGATTTTTTCTGATCGACACTCATTTCCACCGGACAAGCTTCTTCCTCTTCTAAATCTGACGGCTGCTTTTTGGTGCCTTTATATCCAATCGTATACTTGGCTTCCGCAGCTGCTTCTGCCGTTCCGCCGTCCTCTGGTTCTTCTTCACCAAGATATTCAACTTTTACATAGTAAGGGCCGCTCCACGCGTATGGAAAATTGATTTCGCTTTTTCCATCCTCCGCTGTGTAAGAACGGTACATCTCAAACGTTTCATCTTTAAGCGCTTTTTCCATACTTGGATATACAGATACATTCAGTGCTGAATCACTCTTTACGGTCAGTGCCATATGTGAATGATTCTGAATACCCACTTTTCCCGGAGTCACTTTGTACCATTTCACCTGTTCCGGTTCCTTCATGGTGCCTGTCTGTTCTTTGCCGTTTTCCAGAGCCGCCGCCTGATCGATCGCACCGGCCGCTGCCGCTTTGGTTCCCGGAGAAAAAAGGCTGAAGATCAGTGCAAAAATAAGCACTGCCGCCACAAACGAGCTGAATTTTTTGCGTTTCATGATATCCCTCCTGCAAAATAATGAATCTACTTGAAGGTATCATAATTTCATAGGACGAGATACCGCTTACAGGGAATTTTAAGGTTATTTTAAATGATTTGGAATATAAGGAGGGAAATATACAAAAACCCGACTCTATCATAGAGCCGGGTTTGCGTTTTTCTATTAAAACAATCGAAAACCGATTGGCAAATGCAGGCCGAGCAGCACTGTCAGCACAAGTACAATGACGAAGCCGATCCATAAGCCTCCGGTTGATTTGTCTTTTTTCTTGCGGATGAGGAGCATTTCCATCAGGCCGATGGTGATAATGCCAAGAATCATTTTTCCGGCGTATTCTCCGTTCCAGTTGGCGAAACGGACAAACAGCTCAGCTCCTGTCAAAATAATAAGGATATAGAATAACCGCAGAATCATATGAGTGATTTTTGCGCCCTTCGCACTTTGTGACGAATACAGCGAGTAGCTGACGAAAAGCAGAATCAGCGCTACCACCCATGTTGTAATATGTAGGTGTGTCATATATGTTCCCCCTATCAGATAAATTACCCCACTTATAGTACCATGAACTTGTCCTCTGCCACAAAGATAGACTCAGAAAAAACGGGCGGGTCCGAGTCCGCCCTCCTGTTTGATTCAGCCGATTTGGTTTGACAGCGTTCCGATCGGGTCAATCGTAATGTCGATTTTGTCACCTGACCGCAAGAATTTTGGCGGATTAAATCCCTTTCCGACACCAGACGGCGTACCGGTGGCAATGATGTCTCCCGCTTCAAGCGTCATCCCCTTTGAGAGGGTTTCAATTAATTCCGGAATGGAAAAGATCATATCGCTCGCCGAACCCGATTGGCGCAGCTCGCCGTTGACTCTCGTTTCAACCTTGAGGCGCCCAGGCTCCTGAATCAATGATTTATGTACAAGCACGGGTCCCATCGGACATGTCGTATCCAGGCTTTTTCCGATAAAAAACTGCTTATGCCTTTTTTGCAGATCACGCGCCGTGATATCATTCACAATCGTATATCCGAAAATATGGTCATATGCGTCTTCTTTTGATATGCGGGTGCCGCTCTTTCCGATGACGACAGCAAGCTCTCCTTCATAATCGAGCTGAGAGGTGACCTCTTCATGGCTGTTTACAATATCACCATGCCCTGTAACCGTTACTGGCGATTTTGTAAACACCATCGGATGCTCCGGAATGTCAGCCTCGCTTCCCATTTCAATCGCGTGGTCCCTGTAGTTTTTGCCGATGCAGATGACATTTTTTGACGGCTTAGGAATAGGTGCATGAAGCTTCACCTCAGATAATGAATAAATAAATGATCCCAGCTCATCATTCGGTTTCTTTGCCCACTCTGCCAGCTGCCTTGCATGCGCAACGAATTTATCCCCTTCTGCGATACATTCAATCAGCGATCCCGGAATCGTCTCAAGTTCAAACAGTTTTTTTTCAGCCTTTTGCAAATCCATAATTTTATCATCATCAATGATCAGGCCGACAAATATTCGGTTGTAAAGTTCCCCTGTCGCAAATTTCATGTTATTCCTCCATCATCTTTTAAATCAGAATGCTCCTTCATGTATTCTCTGTCGAATGCTGAAATCCCTTTTTCTCGTGTCCGTTTTCATTTCGTTTCGGGACGGGCTTGCTGCACATATCATACAAATGGCGTTTTGAGGAGGAGGAAAGAATATGGAGAACATACACTTATTTTTTCATCGGCAGCAGCTAAATAGAAAAGGAGCTGCCAAGGGGCTTTTGGTGACAGACCGATCAGTTTCTCCCATTCTTCTCACACAGCGTGACAGAGCGGAAAAGGCATCCTATGAAATCAGCTGGGAGAAGTCTCTGCTTGGTGAAAACACACTTTTTTTGAATGCGGAACAGGATGATCCGTCACTGATGCGGCGCAGGCTCGCCTATTGTTTTTTTGATCAGATCGGCGTTCCTGCTCCCGCTGCCTCGTACAGCTTTCTGACCATCAATGGCCAGCCAGAAGGCATTTATTTGAACATCAAGAACCATCTGCTAGCCGATAGGGCAGGTTACCAAGTGAAGACCGCCGATCCGAGGGTTCCGCTGTCCGTTTTCAAAGATGGATCTGCCGCGTTCTTACATGAATTTCTCATGCTGATCCGTACAGCTGGAGATGACGAATTAGCTGAGCGCATTAAAATGTATTTGGATGTCAAACTGTTTTTTCTGTGGCTGATCGGCAGCGCCTGCACCAATCAAGGCTTTTATTACACATTTTGTTTAAACGAATCCGGCCGGCTTCACGTTTCCCCGATAGAGACCAGATCGCTTGCCGCACACGGAAGATCTGACGAAGACCCTCTGCTGACTAAAGGGCAGACGCTCTCGTCAAGGCTTCTTTCCATTCCCGCCTTCCGGTCGCAATATCACACGTTAATGAAAAACGTGCTGAATCGGTCGTTTACAATTGAACGATTGTCTCCTTTCATCAGAGATTGGCATCTTGACATTTGTCAAAAGGCTGATGATGATCCATTCATAAAAAAAAGCCCCTTGCAATTCGAAAAGGAGCAGACAAATATACTTAGAGAAATAGAGGAGCGGCAGGACTTTTTGCAAGCACACTTAGCAAGACTATAGTCCTTTCTTCCATAAAAAAGCGCAACAAAAATTGTCGCTTTTTCAGTCAAATTGACGAAAGGCAACCTTTTCAGCAAAAATAGGTTATACTAACGATATCCTGTATTTATCAAAATAAAATTCTAGAATTGGAGATCGTGTAATGAACAGTAAAATTGAGGAAATGAGAATCACACTAATTGAAACAGCACAAAAATACGGCATGAATTCAAAGGAGACGATTCAATGCAGCCAAAAGCTGGACAGTCTGCTGAACAGCCGAATTAAAGAAGAAATGATTTTTGGGGGATATCCTGAAAACTCCCGTATGTGAATCATTTTCTATAACGATTTGAATACACCACATGTAACTCCGCTTATTGCTCAGCACTTCAGGGATATACCTCAGGGCGAGAATGTGCCCGCCCAAAAAACGGATACCGCAGCACGACATACTCCAAAAAGCATTTCCCACACGCAAAAACACCATAGAAACTGAAACAAAAATCACGCAGGCGGATAGCGGCATCCATCGCCGCTTTTCCGCTCAGTTTATTCAATACCCGCTTTTGAAATGTTTAAACATAATGGTCCGAAAAATGCGATCGCTTACATTTGAAGCCGATATGTCCCCTCTAATTTTCTCTCACACATATGTGCATTTGTCATAAGCTATCGTGAATAGCCCAATTAAAATCAAATTCTATTTATACTTTACCTGCCTTTTTTCAATATTTCAACAAAGGATGTGCTCGTATGCCGGCCATTGTCGGAGCGTTTAAAATTAATGCGATTGGTACGAGCGGAGTCATTCACATCGGGGACTGTATTACGATTTCTCCTCAGGCCGAGGTCAGAACGTTTGCCGGTGCGGGCAGTTTTAATACCGGTGACAGCCTCAAGGTGATGAATTACAAAAACGCGACGAATGTGTATGACAACGATGCAGTTGATCAGCCGATCGTAGGGAATGCGTAAAGGAGTGTGCTTCATGAACTTTTATATTAATCAAACCATTCAAATTAACTATCTCCGGCTGGAATCAATCAGCAACTCCTCCATTCTGCAAATCGGAAGCGCCGGGTCCATTAAATCGCTTTCTAACCTGTACAATACAGGCAGCTATGTAGAAGCGGCCCCCGAGGTTTCCGCTCAGGGGGAGCCAGTTGAATTAGATGAGCCCGATACAGGAACATTGGTCCCGCTCCAGCCTCCTGGTCGTTAATCATATGAAAGAGGTGAAAGAACATGTATGATCAATCTGTTTCCTCTTACTTGCAAAACTTGAATTCCTTCGTTCAGCAGCAGGCGCTTCATATTCAGCAGCTCGAACGGCAGCTGAAAGAGATTCAAGCTGAAATGAATACGATGAAACAGCGGCCGGCCACTACCATTGAGCGTGTGGAGTATAAATTTGATCAGCTGAAAATCGAAAGGCTTGACGGGACTTTGAATATCGGCTTAAATCCGACAGACCCGAACAGCGTCCAAAATTTTGAAGTCAGCCAAACGGCACCTGAAATCGGGATGATGCAGCAGGAAGAGAGCGCCCAGCTCATGCAGCAGATCCGCCAGAATGTCGACATGTACTTAACCGAGGAAATCCCAAATGTGCTGGAGCAGCTTGAAAATCAATATGACAGCAGGCTTGACGATACAAACAGGCATCATGTCATTGAAGACATCAGAAAACAAATGGACAGCCGGATTCACTATTATATGTCCCATATCAAAAAAGAAGAAAACACACCGCCTAAACAATATGCAGAACATATCGCTGAGCATGTGAAGCGTGACGTGATCCGTGCTGTAGAACATTTTCTTGAACATATCCCATCCGAAATGAAAGGAGATGAGCAAGCATGATCTTTACAGTCATCAACCGCAACCTGGAGGTCGGGGATATCCGGATGAATGGTGTATCCAGCTCCTCTGTTTTCCACATCGGAGACACTGAATCTATCTATCTTTCTTCTATTTTCGATACGCCGCCTGAATCTCTTATCATCGGGCCGTTTGCTCCGCTGCCGTCGAATAATGCTTAAGCGTATTTCCCGCATCAGGCTGATTAAATTTAACTCTCTTGGAATATCAAGTGTGTTTCAAGTTGGCGATACAAACGAAATCGATATGAAGATAAAAGTACTGGCTGTTCAGCGCTCGCTTTCAACGTTTTATGAAAATGAAGGTTCATTTAACAGAAAGGAGTACCAGATCTTTCAGCAGCAGGCAGTAAAGCCGATTCCCGAAACAGGTGTACAAAGCGCATTTTGCCACGAAGTGCCGGTCATTCATGTACGCAGCATCAAAATTCAAGGGGTCTCATCCTCTTCTGTTTTTCATGCGGGGACGGCTTCGCATGTCCGCGGCGATGCAAGAATCAAACATATTAGACAGATTCAGTCACCGCGCTCACAATCGCCCGCCAAGAGCATATAATAAACGGAGACTTCGATAAAGGGTGTCGTTTATGCCAGCAATTGTCGGGCCTATAGCTATCAATTCCATATCGGGCGGAGTCGTAAACTTTGGTGATTCCTTTTACCTTTCTCCGAAAAGCTCTTCAAAATCTGCGCTCGGTTCGGGAGCAGGAAACACGGGAGATTTCCTTCTATTAAACAATGCAATCAACGCGACAAATTATATAGACCCCGATGTCAGTGATCAGGATATGGTTGGAAATGGATAAAAGCAGCCGCTCTGCAAAGAGAGGGCTGCTTTTTGGTCATTTTTTCTTTTTTCGTTCATTTGATTTCTTTGTTTTGATCAGCTTCTCAGGCGGCTGTTTTCTTATCCATTTGACAAACCGGGCAAGCTGCGGATCGCTTCTGAGTTCATCTATTCCGTTTAAGCGAACCGCAAGCTCTTGATTTGTATATAAGGCATGAATCTGTTTATGGCAAGGAATACAGAGCATCGCTGTCGGCAGGAACGTTCCGCCTTCTTCCTTCGGTGTGAGATGGTGCTCTGTCAGCTGGACATCGCTTCGGCCGCACAGCTCACATATTCCGGCAGTCTGCTTTGCCATATTCGGTCCTCCCTTACATCAACTCAAGTGATACCCGTGTACCGCGGCCGCTCGGTTCAGCCGGATGGACGATCAGCTTTTTCGGAAGCCGCGCCCGAAGCTCCTGCACATGGCTGATGACACCGACAGACAGATTGTCTGACTGCAGTTTTTCCAAGGCTGTCACAACCGTATCCAGCAGATCTTGATCGAGGGTGCCGAACCCTTCATCTAAGAAAAAGAACTGGAGCGGGTATTCTCCGCGAAGCTGGATCTGCGCAGACAGCGCAAGAGCGAGAGAAAGCGAGGTGAGGAAGGTCTCTCCCCCAGACAAGCTGGATACCGGGCGTTTGACGCCTCCATTCGCGTCATCCCGCATCACGAATCCGCCTTCTGAATCCACTTCTATGGCATAGCGCTGTCTCGTCAGCATGCCAAGTCTTGCTGACGCGTCCCGCGCAACGCTTTCAAGCTGCTCCTCAGCTAAAAATTCGACGAAGGTATTGCCTTTAAACACAGCTTGCAGCTTGTCCAGCCTGTCGATATGTGTTTGCCATTTTTTCAGTTCAGCTTCAATTTCGTTAAACCGTTTATGATGATCGCGAATGACGGCAAGTGCTTTCGCTGCCGCGCCTTTTTCCTCTATAGCAGCGCCAAATGCGTCCTCTGCTTCTTGTGATGCCGTAACGGTTTCGATCCATTCGCTCTCTGATAAGGCTCTGCCGGCAAGTATCTCTGCTACACGTTTTAAGTTTGCAGCATTTTGCTTCAGTTTATCCATAAACTGGTCTATGCTGGCTTTCATCTTTTCAAGCTCATCGGCTGGAATGAGACTTTGCTCCACCTCTTCAGTCCGGGTAAAGCGGGTGCTTTTCGCATGCTCAAGCCAATCGGCTTCCGCTTTTTCCAATCTGCCCTTCGCCTCCTGCAGGGTGAGCTCGCTTGCTGAAGCGCGACTTTTCCCCTGATTGAGTTTCACCTGGGCGCTTTGCAGTTCTTCATATAAAGATTGCTCTTTTTCTTTTAACAGCTTTAGATCCTGCTGGACAGAGCGGAGTTTGATTTCGATCGAATCTCCTTTTGCGTAATCTCCGAGTTCGTGCTCATAATCCGCTATCACGCTCTTGATGCGTTCAGCTGCATAATGAAGCTCCAGCTTTTCCCGCTCAAGCTGATGCCCCGACTCCCGCAGCTTTTCTTTTTGTGCTTCATGCTCAGCAAGAAATGCGATGCTGCGCTCAATTCGTTTCTCGCATTCTTCTGCAGCCCGGTCTTTTTCTTCAATGGCTTGCTGCCATTTTTCCGCTTTATCCACAGCTTGATCCTGAAATGCTTCTTTAAACATGTTCAGGCGGCTGTCCATTGAGGCCTGAAGCTCGGCGATGATGCTTTCAATGCGGTCAGCCTCTCTTTTTTCAAAACCGATTTTTTCATTAAGCTGCTCGGCTTTTTTTAAAGACTCCTGATAGGCACTGATCATTTGTACCATTCGTGTTTTAACAGAAAGAATGTCCTGTTTGACTCGTTTCCATTCAATGTTGGCATGATCGAATGCATCATGCACCGGCAGATTTTCGTAAGAAGCTGCTGCTTCAAGGTTCTGCGCTTGAATCGTTTGCAAAAATGTGCACTGTTCAATAAAGCGCGCGGACTGTTCTTCAAGTGTGATTTTGGCTGAAAGAATCTCCTGGCTGAGAGCTGCCGCTTCCGTCAGCAACACATCTGTCTGTTTGATGTCCTCTTCAAGATTGCTGTCGAGCTCATATGTTTCATGTGCTGAGGCCGACGGATCATGATGGGTTGAGCCGCAGACCGGACAAGGTTGTCCGGCGGTCAGCTTTTCGGCTAACTCTTTTGTCAGCAGTGCCACCCTTGCTTTTTCACGCTGCGAGTGAAGCTCGTGTTGTCTTTTTCTAGCCTGGTCAGTCATATGTGTTAATGACCGTTCCGTCTCGCATACCAAATGGTACGCGGTTTGTACAGCCTCATATGCCTGAATGATGTTGTTTTTTTCAGCTTCCATCTTTTGAACGAGTGTGTTCTTCTCCTCATGCATCTTCTGCAGCGCAAGATTCAATGCGTCACTTCGTTTTTGCTCTTTTGTGATTTGCTCCTCAGTTTGTCTGATGTGCAATGCCATTTCTGCGGCCTGCTGACAGCTTTTTCGCTCATCAGAAGTCACCTGCAGGGATTTAAGCTGCTGCTTTAATTCCGTCTGCCTGTTTTGTCCCCGTGTCAGACGGTCTGTTACAGTCTCCAATTCATTCATGACAGATTGAAGAGCTTCTTCTTTCTGCTGGAGTTCAGCCTTTTTGCGAGCTTCCCCTTGCTTGGCCTCACTCAGTTTGATTTCGATCTCCTGCAAGCGGGAAAGCTGTTCCTGCTCAGTTAAAAGCTCAGGCTCTTTCTCGCTTTTATGCCGGCGCCATGCTTCATACTCTTCATGTTTTTGATGAAAGAAACCTGTCCGGTCTGCTAACTCTTTTTGAGCAAGCGTTTGTTCCTTTGCAGCTTTCTCCTCATGCTGGATCGCTTCTGCGTATCGGTCCGCATAAGGCTTCAGAGCGGCGGCTGTTTCTGCTTCCAGCAGGCGCTTTTGCAAGCTGTCTACGTGCGGCTGTTCCTCTTCGAGACGTTTTTTCTCTTCTTCGTAAGAGGATTTTTCCTTTTGGACATTCCAAATCTCCTGATGCTCCGTAAACCGCTCCTTTGCCTGATCACGATTCTTCTTCATCGCTTCCAGCCGGGCTTCAGCTTGTTCGAGAGCCTGTTCTGCCTGCTCAACCGCTTCCGAGCTCGCCTCCCCGAGACCGGACTGTTCAGCAAGCATTTCATTTTTTCTCGCATTGGCTTCCTGCGCCTGCCGTCTCAGCTTTTTCACAAGCCGGTCTCCATACTGCTCCAAATTAAATAAACGCTGAAGCATATGTCTGCGCTCCGCCCCTTTTAAAGACAGAAATTCAGCAAATTTCCCTTGCGGCAGGACCACCGCTCTCGTAAAGTCGTCGATCGTCAGCCCCAAGAGCTCCTCCACTCTTTTATTCACTTCGCTGGCTTTATCAGCCAGCACCGTATGCTCATCCTTGATTTCGATAAAGCGGCAGAGTGCCGTTTTCACCTTCATTTCATCGGTTCTCTTAAACACGCGCTCGACTTTGTAAGAGATTTGATGATTCGTCTGAAGCGCAAAGGTAAAGGAAACAGACAGCGTGTCTTCCGCATGGTTTAAGATCCCGTGCGTATTATTCGCCGCCCGCTCCACCTTTCCGTATAAAGCAAGCGTCATTGCGTCGAGGATGGAGGATTTACCGCTTCCTGTCGGGCCGAAAATGCCGAAAACACCGGCACCGGAAAGGCCTTCAAAATCTATCGTCTGCTCCTCTCTAAAGCTGTGGAGCCCCTTAATGCTTAAGGCGATCGGCTTCATTTCGCATCCTCCTCTTCAACGCCTGATGCAAGCTCTAAAAACAGCTTCACCATTTCTTCATCCGGCACCGCGCCGCCAGTTTGTTTTTCATAAAATTTCTTAAAGCGGTCCTCGATCGACACATGCTTAACCTCGATCCGTTCCCGGTCTTTGTTCTGTTCTTCATAAACCGGCCTGATATGGATAAAGCCCGGGTGCGCCTTCCTCAGCCTATGAATTTCTTCAAGTGACAGCTGGTCCGCCACACGAATTTCAAGGTCAATCCAGGCATTCTGATCTCTGCCTTCATCCAGCCAGCTGTACACCTCGCTTAAGCCATTTGCCGCTTTCCACTTCACAAGAGGCTTGCCGCTTGATAATAAAACCTCATTCCAAGAGGCCTCTTCCCCCGGTTTTGCGTCCACGATTGTCACTGATTTGGCGTAGCCCGCTTCAGAAAAGCTGTAGGCGAGCGGAGATCCTGAATAACGCGCAAGGGTCCGCGCCCGCTTGATCGTTTGCGGGCGATGCAAATGGCCGAGCGCCACGTAAGCCGCACCCGCCGGCAGGCTTTCAGCAGCCACCGTATAAGCGCCGCCGACTTCAATTGGCCGCTCTGAATCCGTTTGGTTTCCGCCTGCGACATAAATATGGCTGGCGGCAACCTTCACTGCGTCTTTGCGGAACCGGCTTGTCATATGTTCAAACGCCTGCCTGATTTTCACGTCATAATGATCACGGAGCAGCTTTTCATCAAATGTATCGGAAAGCACTTCATTTAACCGCGCTTCAGATGGGTACGCCAGTGCTCCGACAGCCAAAAGCTCCCCAGTTGAAGGCACTTCAATATGAAGCGGTTCTGTTGTCGGATAGCCGATTAAATAAATGCCGTTTTCATGTGTCAGCGGTGAAGCGGCGGACAAACGGTCAGGATTATCATGGTTTCCGGCAATGATAACAATCGGGCGCTTCCCCCTGTCACTGAGCGCAGACAAGCTTTCATAAAACAGCTGCTCGGCTAAAGCCGGCGGGTTCACGGTGTCAAACGCGTCTCCCGCCATTATAATGGCATCGATCTGCTCTTCCTTTACAATCGTATTCAGTTCATCAAGCACATCGGCCTGTTCACTCAGCCTGCTTCTTCCTTCAAGTGTTTTTCCAAGATGCCAGTCAGCCGTATGTAAAATCCGCAAATGCTTTCACCTCTCTTTTGTATAGAAAACGAGATCCGCTCCGCCTGAATTCCCGGAGCTTACGGATCTCGCTATAATGTCAGAATGTGCCCTCCGTCAAAGAAATAAAGCGCACATCCCTTTACCTTTGTTTTTGCAATTTGCTCAACTGCCTTCGTGTACAGCTGAATTTGCGTTTCGTATCGTTTTTTCAAGATCGGGGCCGCTCCTTCAAAGCCGTGCTGGAATTTGCCCTCAATCCGGTCTGATTTATAGTCCAAGAGATATAAACCGTCCTCAGTTTCATAGAGACAGTCGATGATTCCCTGCACTAATAGCGGCTCATCAGCCTCCTGTGCATCAGGATAGATCTCCTTAGCCGGAAGCGCTAAACTGAATGGCACTTCCCGGTCCTTCCATTTAGCGCCGATCAGCCGTCCGCCGATTTCTGTATGGAAAAATTGAACGATTTCTTCTATATCAATAGCGGCTTTTTGTTCTTCAGTGAGCAGCTCTTTTTCATAAAGCTTGTGAACCGTCTGCTCCGCTTCTTCTATTGTCGGCACATGTGTGAGCGGGATATGCTGCATAACCGTATGCATGGCCGTCCCTTTTTCCGCCGCTGTCAAACCTTTTTTCATCATAAAAGCGGGACGCCTGTACAGAATGCTTCCATCTGCCGGTTTAACGGGGGCCCTGCCGCTGTATTCATCCTCGTACTCTCTTTTTCTCTTGATCTCAGAAACTGACTGCTTTGTGCGAATTTGCGTCACCTCATGATGCGGATATGTCCAGCTTAGCTGCTCCCGGGCTTTCTCATCAAACGCAAACGGGCCGGGAACTGGTTCACCTCGGCGGATCGCTTCTAGGCGCTCGCTTTTTTCTTCCAATCTTTCTTCCAGATCATCATCCAGCAAATCATAGGAATGGATCATTTGAACGGCAAAACGGGCCGGGTGGCCTGATATGTCAGCATGCGCTGCCGCACCGTTTTCAGCCAAAGCCTCCAAATCTCTGTGTCTGGCAAGAGCCGGCCCGATGAAATCTAAATAGGTTTTTGCCTGATAGCGGTCAAATTCCGGGAGAAGCCAGTCAGTTTGGGACGCAGTTGCCTGCCATTTTGCGAGCTGTTTCTGATGATCCTTGCACGAGCCAATCAGAAACAGCTTTTCCTTCGCTCTCGTTAATGCGACATAGAGAACACGCAATTCCTCTGACAATAGCTCCCTGCGCATTTTTTTCTTCATGGCAATGAGCGGAAGCGTCGGATAGCTGATGCGCAATTGCGGATGAATAAACTTCGTGCCAAACCCGAGCTCCTTGTCCAGCAGGTACGATTTGTTCAAGTCCATCATGTTGAAGTTCCGTCCGAGACCCGCTGCAAACACGACTGGAAATTCAAGCCCTTTGCTGCTGTGGATCGTCATTAAGCGGACAACATCCTCCTGCTCGCTGAGCGCTCTCGCCGTTCCAAGATCATCGCCCCGCTCCTGCATGCGTTCGATAAACCGCAGGAAACGGAACAGGCCGCGAAATGCCGTCGATTCATATTGGCGCGCCCGGTCGTAGAGAACGCGCAAATTTGCCTGGCGCTGTTTTCCGCCCGGCATCCCGCCGACATAATCCATGTATTTTGTATCGCGGTACACTTCCCAAATCAGCTCAGATACTGAGTGGTTTTTCGAAAACGCACGCCATTTTTGCAGATGTCCGTAGAACGTTTGCAGCTTTTGATAAAGCTCGTCGTTCCGGTCGCCGGCAGCCAAGTAGTCTTTCATCGCTTCATAGTACGGCGCTTTTGTATTTTCAAGCCGGATCAAAGACAGCTCGTTTTCATCTGCTCCGACAATCGGTGAGCGCAGAACAGAGGCAAGCGGTATATCCTGATACGGGTTATCGATCACCTTCAGCACAGAAAGCGCGACGGCGACTTCGACCGCTTCAAAATAGCCTGACGTTAAATTGGCGTAAACCGGTATGCCCTGTGCTCTCAGCTCCTCCATGATTTGCGGCGCCCACGGCATGGAACGTAACAAAATCACGATATCGCGGTATTGAATATTGCGGTGTGTTTTCGTTTTTCCGTCATACACCTTAAATGGCGATGAAATCAACTTACGAATTTCCATAGCGATCGCTTTCGCCTCGAACTGCACCGTTTCCAGCTCTTCTGCTTCCTCGCCTGCATCCGTCTCTTCTGAGTTGTCGATCAGCAGCAGCTCTGTTTCCGTCTCATCATTATCCGGGTACGCCGCACCAAGCTTCAGCTCAGCCTGCTCGTCATAATTAACCTCACCGATTTTGCCGCCCATCAGCTGTTTAAATAAAAAGTTTGTGCTGTCTAAAATATCAGCCCGGCTTCGGAAATTCTTATTCAGGTCGATTTTCCGTCCCGTGCCTTCTCCGCTCTCTGTAAACCGTTTGTATTTGGAGAGGAAAAGAAGCGGCTCCGCAAGCCTGAATCGATAAATCGACTGTTTGACATCTCCTACCATAAACAGGTTGCCGGTCTCCTCCGGTCCGCTAGTGACGAGCTGCAGGATCGATTCCTGCACTAGGTTGGTATCCTGATATTCGTCAACGAGCACCTCATGAAACTGCTCCTGATAAAATCTTGCTGCCTCGCTCGGCTCTCGTTCGCCTTTGCCATTCTCAGCTGTCAAAATGGATAAACAGTAATGCTCCAAATCTGAAAAATCAATGATTGATTTTTCCTGCTTCGCGGCTTCGAATCGTTTTCCGTAGCTGATGACAAGCTGTACGAGCGTTTCAATGACAGGCTTCATGTCGGCTAAGCTTTTCAAATGCTGTTCAGGACTTCTTGTGAAGTAATCGGTTTTGAGCTTTTCGAGCAGTTTTTTTGCGCCATTTCTCAAATCCGTCGCTTCTTCAAGGAGTGCAGGATCAAACTCGTCACCTTTTACTGCTTTCGCGCGCTTAAAAGAGACTGCGGGCACCCGCTTATAAAGCTCAGTGAAATCGTCCTGATGCTGAATCAGTTCATCAATCTGCGCAAGATCATCAAGAAAATTGTCAGCGCGCGGCGCCGGGCCGCCCGGCGCTTTCGTCAGCTCAAGCGCGCGCTGCAGCTTCTCCTTCGCTCCGTTAAGCACCATCGCAATATCCTCTTTGACATATTGATAAAATGGAAGCTCCTCGATTGCGCTCTTTTCCGATACATCATATAAATGAACAAAGCTTTCCAGCCATGCCTCCGGGTTTGGATGAGAACGGGAATATTCATACACCTGTTTGACGAGAAATTGCAGATCCAGATCGTGCCGGTCTGTCGTGTAGCGGTCAACAAGCTCAAAAAACGCCTTTTCACCCTTCGCGTATTCGTCTTCAAACAGCTCGTCCAGCACTTCATCCCCAAGTAGCTCGCCTTCTGTCTGATCAGCAATCCGAAAGCCCGGATCAAGATCGATCAAGTAGTAATATTTCTTTAGCACTTGCAGGCAAAAGGAATGAAGTGTCGAAATACTGGCCCGGTTTAAAAGAGACAGCTGGCGTCTGATATGCAGCGAGCCGGGGCGTTTTACAAGCTCTTTTTCCAGGGCATCCGCGATCCGGTGTTTCATCTCTGCCGCTGAGGCGTTTGTAAATGTCACAACGAGAAGCCGGTCTACATCAATCGGGTTTTCTTCTGCGGTAATTTTCCGGATCATTCGTTCAACGAGCACAGCGGTTTTACCGGAGCCCGCCGCCGCTGCCACAAGAATATCCTGGCCGGTTGAAACAATGGCATTCCATTGGTCATCTGTCCATGTGCTGTCTGCCGGTTTAGGAATGTTCATTGCCATCCGCCTCCTTTTTTATCCACTCAAGTATCGTCTTGTCCTTTTCAGCCTTTAACGGGCGATACTCGTTTTCTTCTAATGATTCATCAAATTGGCATACTGATTTGAACGCACAGTATGTGCACGGTGTCTTGTTCTTCATTTTATAAGGCTCAATCGATACGCGTCCGTCGGTGATTTGTTCGCCTGCTTCTTGGAAGGTGCGGCGCACATGCTTCGTCAGCAGCTCAAATTCCTTTTCGCCGACTGCAGCTGAATCCGATCTGAGAGAGCCGTCTTTCTTCAAGCCGGCGTTGATGATATTTGACCGTCCCTCTTGAAGGGTTGTATCCATGAGGCGAACCGCTTCCTGATCGCCGAGGAGCAGGCCCTTCATCTTAAATTTCTTAAAGATCTCCTGTTCGATCTCGTCAAGCCCAAGCGGGAGGTTAGATTGAATCATCGGGTCATGAATATGGAAATACAGCACTCCGGCCGGCGTCGCTCTCATTCCGAGCCAGTCGGCTGAATGAGTAATCGATAAATCAAGGTACGTCAGCATTTGCAGCGCCAGTCCATAATATACTTCCGCTAAGTCAAGGCCTTTGTCGCTTGATTTATAATCGACAATCCTTAGAAGCAGGCCTTTTGAGCTTTCCGCTTTATCTACGCGGTCAATTCGCCCGACGAGCTCCATTGTGCAGCCGTTTTTCAGCTTAAAGGTCAGCGGCGGAAGCGGCCCTTTTCCTCCAAAGCCCAGTTCAAGCCCAATCGGCACGAATCCGCTCGCTTTCGCATGCTCGCTTAAAATGCCGGACACGCGTGTCACAATTTTTTGCAGCTTTTCCTTCACATAATAATGCCGGTTTGAGCTGAGCAAAATTTCCTTTTGCAGTTTCGGCGCCAGACGCTCTACCGCATCATAGGAGAACAGCTCGCACTGCTCTTTCGTTAAATCGCGCCAATCCATTTTTTGCTCGCGCAGCCGGTCTGAAATCAGCTTTAAGCTGGAATGAAACAGCTGGCCGATATCCGGTGCTTCGAGCTTGAAAAATTGCCGTTCCTTCAGATGCAGCCCGTGTGATGCAAAATGGGAGAACGGGCACGCGTTAAAGGTTTCCATTCTCGATACACTGCCCTGAATGCGTTCACCATAGAGCTGTCTCGACACGCTGCGTTCAAGCTGCTTCACTTCATTCCGGAAAAAAAGGCTTGAGAATAGCCTTTTCGATTGCAGCCTGTCCGGCTCACTCATCAGCACATTGTACGTGCTCCACCAGACGTCGCTGATGTCGTATTCCCGAGTCCATAATCTGAGCTGGCTGGCGGTAAAGGACTGTGCCACGCTTTTATTGACGACATACATCAGCTGTTCCTCATCGCTGACCTGCTCAGGTTCATTTGTCAACAGGCGCTCCTTATGCTGCGGAAACAGTTCTTCCAGCCGCTTAATGACAATCGACGGCAAAAGCGTTTTTCCTTCCGCATCAGCAATCGGATACGATACGTACAGCCGGTCAGACGGACTGGAAAACGCCATATAGATGAGGAAATGCTCATCAAGCAGACGCTCCCGCCCGCCTGAGGAAAGCTCAACCCCAACCGTTTTCAGCCATTCCCGGTCATCATCCGACAGCACCCCGTTTTCATCTGGGCGCGCCGGCAGAACGCCGTCGTTTGCCCCCAGCACAAAGGTGCAGGAGGTGCCATACATTCTGGACAAATCCATATTGCCGACAAACACCTGGTCAAGCGCAGGCGGAATAAGAGAAAATGTAAGCGACTCTGCGCCGGCTTCCATCATTTGCTGAAACAAATCAAGAGAAATCTCATCATCCCCCATCATTTCAACAAACTCCTCAAGCAGCTGAATGACTGCATCCCACGCCTGCTGATGCTGCTGCGCTTCAATGATTCTGCCGTCTTCCTCTGCACGCTGTCTTTCCTGATCCAGCTTCAGCGGCACATCCGTCTCTTCTAAATAGCGGTAGAGCGCCTCCGCCTTCTCCTGAACCGTCTTTGCTTTTTTCATTCGTTTCTGGAGCTGAAAAAGCGGAGGAACAATCCAGTCGCGTGTGTCATTCAGCATGTTTTCCATTTCGATTTCCTGATCGGTTTGCGTAAAATCATCATCCAATGACACAAAACGTCTGTAATGAAAACGGTCGCCCTTTGTCCAGCGATCGCCTTTGATCCCGTAGGCGATACAGTAATTTTCAAGCTGATCGACCTGTTCTCTCACCTTAGTCTTCGGCTCGTTAAGCGGGAATAGCAGTTCGGTTTTCACGCAGCGAAACACCGCTTCATAACGCCAATTCCCTTTCAGAACATCTAGGCTCGAGCGGATAAATTCGATTAACGGATGGTTCAGCATAGATGCTTTTCCGTCAATGAAATAAGGAATCTCGTAATCTGCGAAAACTTCCTTCACCATATCTTTGTAGTCTTCCGGCTGGCGCGCAAGAATCGCTACATCCTTATAGCGATAGCCTTTCTCTCTGACAAGAGCGTGAATTTCCCGGGCAATGCCTTCCAGCTCAGCTCGTCTGTTTGCGGCCTGCATCACAGTAAAGGCCTCTTGTTTTTCTGCATACGGAACGGCTGGACGCGCTTCATACTGCGCCTCTAGATGCGCCAATTCCGGTGTGCGCGTATGCCGTTCAGTCCCGCCTAACTCTTTATACGTAATGTCCAGATTCAGTTCCTTCGCCTTTTGGTGCAGGCGGTAATAGGTTTTTCCCGTCATTCTGAACAATTCCAATTCATGCGGCTCCCGCTCATATGACGGCTTGTCCGCTGTCAGCGAAAACGTGATGTGCTCTGCATGAACCATAAGCTGCTCCAACACCCTGAATTCCTGCGGTGTAAACTGATAAAAGCCGTCCACATAGATATGCGCGCCTTTTATATCTTCTGCAAGCGGAACATGCTCTGCCAGCAATGTTAAATAATCCTCAGAGTGAAGGTATTGACCTGCAAGGCTTTTTTCCATCTGTTGATATAAAATCGATAAATCATGAAGCTTCTCAGATAAAATACGTTCTCCGCGATACTCGGAAGCCGTTCCGCTTTCCGCCATCCGGCGGATGTCTTCCGGTTCCAGACAGTAGCGCTTAAACTCTGTCAGCATCCGTTCTACCTGTGCGGTAAACCCGCTTTTGTCACTCGCTTTTTGATAGACTTTAAACTCCTGTTTATGCTCCTCAATGAGCTTCCGCAGGAGCATCTGTACGCCTGTGCTCGTAAGAAACGGCCTGCTCATGCCTCCCGTATGCTGGAGGACGCGCCAGGCCAATCGTGAAAAGCTGAACACTTGAGCGCGTATCATTCCGCCCATATCAGGCGTTTTAGCAAGCTCGTATTCCATTAAAAACGTCATTTGATCCGGGACTAGAAAAATGATCGGTTTCCCGAATGGAGCCCGGCGCAGTTCATCCTGAATGCTGTCGATGATCAGCTTCGTTTTTCCACTCCCGGACCTGCCTACTAAAAACTCTGCTCCCAATTAGAAGACCCCTCTCTTTTTATCTCTATATATTTTATCGAATGTTGACGAAAATGACCAATCTGATCTATTGGTAAAAACGGCCTTTTCGCATATAAAAAGCTGAATTTCTCCGCACATGTCTCCCCGCCCTACATATACTTTTACGAAAACCCAATTCCTAGGAATGGAGTTGACCCCTCGTGTATTACAGCTACTACCCCTATCCGGCGCCATACCGGGAAGATCCTGTTTTGATTCGGAATTTAAAAAAGGCCATTAACGGAGAATTCAGCGCGATTCAATGCTATCGCAAGCTTGCCGAACTTACCTGCCGCGATGGAGTCAGAAAACAGATTGAAGAAATCAGGCGTGACGAAATGCGCCACCTCCGTGAATTTTCCACACTGTACGGTGCCATTACCGGCAAACACATCATGCCAAAACAGACGGAGGAATGCCCGGACACTTTCACAAGAGGGCTGGACGCCGCTTTTAAAGATGAACAAGAAACAGCCGACTTTTACTTGCGTGCGGCCGAGGAAACCCCAAACTTAAAAGCGAAAGGCATCTTCACGCGCGCCGCCCGTGATGAACAAAATCACGCTGTCTGGTTTCTATACTTCTTGATGAAACGTTAAATATACCTGCACAGTGAATACCCATATATCCCCTCACCCAAAAACGCACTCACCTGTTTTTTTCAAATAAAGCCGGGAAACATAAAACTATACACTGCCACACAGGGGGGGATCAACCATGGAGCAAAATTCAGAAGCTTGTATTGAGGCTTGCATTGATTGTATGGAGGCTTGTAATCATTGTTTTACAAAATGCCTGGAAGAAAACGCGTATCACGATCTCAGCGGCTGTATCCGGCTTGACAGGGAATGCGCGGATATTTGCGCGCTGGCAGTCAAAGCCATGCAAACAGACAGCCCGTTCATGAAAGAAATCTGCGCACTTTGCGCCGATATTTGTGAAGCGTGCGGCACTGAATGCGAAAAGCATGACCACGATCATTGCCAGGCATGTGCGAAGTCCTGCTTTGCCTGCGCTGAACAATGCCGCAGCATGGCAGCGTGATAAAGGACGGAGAGGGTTCAAAAAAGAACCCTCTTTTTCATTTGGACAGCCATACGGAGTACAAATCAATCCACCCCTCTTCATCAAGCATCAGTCCTTTCACATTTTCACTTGATGTCACCTGCAGCACATTTTGATACAGCGGAATCGCATTGAACTCCTTTATAAGCTGGCAGTCAATATCCCGCAGCATATTGATTCTCGAACAGCGGTCAGGCGTCGAAAAAATGCGTTCTGACATTTCTGAGCATATCTGTTCCAGCTTTTCAGATAGGTGCTGACTCAAAAAACTGTTCTGCGACAGCAGCAAATGCAGAAAACCAAACTCGCTGTCTTGATAAAACGTCGCACTGTCATGAATGATATCCGCCATTTGCACGATTTCGGGCCGGCGAAGATCAGCAGAATCACAGAATTGAAGCGCTAGCCTGATACCTTGTTGGGCGCAAACATTTTGAATCCACTCGGCATCCTCACGATGATCCGTTTCCGAAAAGGTATACAGCACCAGCGTTTCTCCCTTATACCCGCTTTGCTTCAGCAATTCAGAAGGTGAAACGCCGCCCCAATCTAAAAGATTCGGATGCAAAAAAGACGTAACCGGGATTCTGCGGTGCCCTCCCGCTTCACGAACAAGACGTTGAGAGGAAATCAGCAGGCGGAGCGCTTTTCTAAAGCTTCGATGCTGAAGAGTAATATGTCCAGTACGGCTGTTCACCATCGCATCAAAAATTTGTACATTTAAAAGCACAATTCTTTGTTTTATTATTTCGTTAATTTTTGTGTCCCAAAAAACATCAAGAAATGAAACAGTTACGTCAGCAGATCCTTGTCTTTAAATGTTTAACCAAATATGTATACTCCCAGCATATGAAGAATATACAAGAAAGTGACTCGATAGACTCTATAATAAAAACACTATTTTATGTTAAAATTATTCTGCTATGGATACGGAAAAGTTATCAAATTCAATGATTAGATTGTTTAATGAAAACGGCAATACCCCTATGAACCAGTATGAAGCTTTAACAGCCACAAACATACTTGGAAGGAGTGCAAAGTCTGGAGATTATAAGTACATTGCTTTTATCTGTCCTGGCTTGAAAGGGTTCTTTAATTGGCACTCTCATGTTAGGCATGGAATAAAAGCAACGGTGGTTAAAGCTGGCCAAGCTAAAATAGTCTACAAAGAAGGCTTGGAAGTTATAGATGAACTTGTTTTGAAATATTATGATTCAGAGGTTGATGTTTCAGCCATTGAAGCATCTAATTCAGCCTACTATGCTGAACAGTGCATAAATTACGTTTGTAAGGCCCTTATTGAGCTTCAGAGATCCGATTTGATTAAATATATATATTCATCAGAAGTTATCTCTGACGAGCCTGAAAACGATGATTCTAACGGTCCTCAATGGATATACATTTTTAGGCATCCTAAAGTTAGAAACGAACTTAAAATTGGAATGACTGTTCGTCCTTGGCAAGAGCGTTATGCCGAAGCAAATATGAATACATATACCTCAAGAGACTTGGAAGTAGTAGCCACATTCCCTTGCAAGGATTGTAAAGCAGTTGAGAGATTGATCCACACTCAATTTGAAGAGTACAGACTTCCACCAAAGACTGGCCAAACTAAGCAACCGGAGTGGTTTGAATTCCCTGAAGATAAAGTTGATGAAGTAATTACTCGGATTGAAAAGTTTATGAAATCAATAGATTTGTTAGCTATATAAAAGGTTGGAGATTTGTCTCCAGCCTTTTTTGTTTTTTTATAAAGCAGATATAAAAGTTATGCCAATTAAGACTGCTATAGTAGTCTTTTTTATATTTCAATTTATGTTTTCGAATTACCAGATATAAATACAAAGTAAAGCAAAGAGATTAAAAAAATCGAAGGATATAATTATGACTAACTCAACTACTAGTGTTGTTGCGCCGACGCCTGAATTTGTTAAGCCAAAAATCATCATCCTTGAAGGTGTTGATCGTTCGGGAAAATCAACTTTACAACATGCTATAAATAAAGCCACTTGCTACAAACATATTGTAGTCGATAGGGGACCGATTGGTTTTAAAACATACTGTGACCTGTTTAGTCGGGATCCTCAATTATGGGATAACTATGATGATTTAGAAAAACACCTAGCTAAGATGGAAGACGTACTCGTAATTTACCTTGCTTGTGACACAAAGGTCCTGATAGATCGATGCATTCAGACCGGCCACGAAATTCTTGATTATACTCTGCATAAGCATTTTTATAAATTTTATTTTGATAAGCCCCCAATGAAGAAGATCATTGTAGACACAACATATAAGATTCCTGAGGAAATTGCTAACGATCTTGTCAAGGAGGGAGTCCTTTAATGAAAAAGGTTGTAATTTACTGCGATGGCGCAGCAAGAAATAACGGAAAAGACAACAATGTCGGAGGTTTTGGGGCAGTTCTTCGATATGGTGACCACGTTAAAACCATTAAGGCTGGCTTTAGAAACGTGACTAATAACATGATGGAAATTCGTACAGCTATTGAAGCCCTTAAACAATTAAAAACAACTAATATCCCTGTAGAAATCAATACTGATTCTGCATATCTGTGCAACTGTATGAACCAAGGTTGGTTTAAGAAATGGATGAATAACGGATGGGTTACAGCTGGTAAAAAGCCGGTGGAGAATCGACAGTTATGGATTGAATTAATTGAACTGGTCGAACAATTCCCGTTTATCACTTTTAACAAAGTTAAAGCCCATTCAGGAATCCCGGATAAATGAACTTGCCGATAGATTAGCAAATGAGGCAATGGATGAACTTACAAGAGGTGCTGCCGTATGAATGAATCAGTCTTCATTATTGTTTATGAGCACGAAGGTGAATTCGGATTTAAAGAATCAAGGATGAAACTTTCCGAAGTAAAGAGTTCGCTGTAGCTTTGGAATAAAGTTTAATCAAAAGTATTTCGCAGAAACTCATTCTGGGCAAATAAAAAGAATCCATTTTGAAAAAAGATTGATCAAAATGGATTCTTACCTAGCAGATTTAAGTTTAGTTTTTATAAAAAAGTTTAATCACTTTCAAGGTGCCTAAATATTTTCAACTTGGCTTACAAATGATATAGTGACCTCTATTACGTGGCGTTGAGAGTCAAGTATTTATCTTTTTTTTATAAAGTAAGGGTAAGCTTATTAAAAGCATAACAATCCCTAGTGCTAAAAAATATAGTGGCATCGCAAGGATTGTTCCGTTATGAAAAACGCTCATACCATAGATTGTAGCGCTGACGAGTAAATAATAACCTAAGCTAAATATCGCACCCGCAGAACCAATGACGTCTTGAAAGTCAATGAGCGCTAAGCTTAAACAATTTGGTAAAGCGGTACCTGTACCAAATAAAATAATGAACACACTAACAATCATGATTGGCATTTGTAATGAAGTCGATAAAAAATGTACCGATGTAGCGAGCATTGTACCGATGAGCATAATGGCTAACCCGCGTACGATAATCTTCTCAGGTTTTGTGTGGCTAACGAGTCGTTTAGATAGCATCGCACCTGCGATAGAAGAGAGAGCAACGATAATACCTAAAAAACCATACATCGCACTTGTTAGTGTAAAGTATTGCGTAAAAATAAACGGTGCTTCGGTATAATAGCTAAATAATACACCGTTAATACCGCCAATTAATACGCCATAGCGCCATAGACGGGCATTTGTAATCATGCGCTTTACTATTGGTATTAGAGGCTTCATTTCGATTGTAGCAAGCATTGTTTCAGGTAAGCGTAAAAACGCATAGCAAAATACAATAACACTCATAACGACTAATACCAAAAATACGACTTTAAAGCCAAAATAATAATCGGTAAAACCACCGATTAACGGGCCAATGGCAGGTGTGAAGGCAAGGACAGCTGAAATTTGAGCGAACAATTTATGTCGCTCAACGCCAGAAAAGCTTTCGCGTAAA
Source organism: Bacillus sp. G16 (assembly GCF_021282335.1). NCBI lineage: Bacteria > Bacillati > Bacillota > Bacilli > Caryophanales > Bacillaceae > Bacillus > Bacillus sp. G16. Next base: position 25,334 of record NZ_JAJSOZ010000024.1, read on the forward strand.
ATCGTTTGTGTCACGACAGAGCCAACACTTGCACCAAACGCTTGAATAAAACGCGCTACTAATAAAACCGCCATTTCATTTGCTACTAAACAAAGTACGTTACCAACAAAATATAAAAACAGCCCATAAAGCATTGCCTTGCGACGACCGATTTTATCGGATAAACGCCCAAAGAAAAATACCCCGAAGGCAAAAGCGATAAAGTACACACTCATCGTAAGCTGTGCATCATTCATAGAAGTTTCAAACGCTTCTGCGATAGAAGGTAATGATGGACTAAAAATGGTTTCACTAATTTGTGGGAAGCCTACTAATACAATCAGTAATAATAAGCTAGGTGTTTTGTTTTCGATGTTTTTCTTCAAAATAATCCTCTCCTAGATAATTATAGGTTTGAAAGAAAAACATCGTAGCTTGGGAAATGGTGGCTTCACGAGTTTAATTTTTTCTAAATCACTCATGAATTCACTTCCTTCCATTAAAAATACGTAGGGAATTATACTATCTTTTTAGTAAATATTCAATAAAAAGTTTTCTCCTTATTAGTTTTTCCCACTCCATTAGTACTATCTAGATAAGTGTATGCAAAGGGATAAAACGGTGCAACTTTTTTAAAAACGGTACGACTTTATTTTAAAGCCACATTCGCTTTATCTTTTGTCGCGGGGTTTACAACATCACATGATAATAAAAAACTAGAGAGTGCTTTCTCGGTTAATAAAGAAGGATTACTTAAAGTACGAAGTTGTTTTTGAGGGGAAATTAAAATTCATTGAAAATAATCAATAAAAAATTATTTAATTCATTTACGTTTTCATACTTTTAGATATAAATATATTGTAATTATTATTGAAAAAATTATTGAAAAATCGGAGGAATTAAATTATGCCTAAAAACAATACATACGGCAAAAGCTCATTCGGCTTATCAAGTACGAGCTCCACACAATAAGGCCCGTTTTCTAAGACTTGTTTCACTCCGTGTAACAGCCATTTATAAGGGTTGTCAGCCTGTGCCAAAAAGCGTTGAAACGTAAATGCAACATCCCGCGCCGTCAGCGGCTGTCCGTTATGAAAAGACACTCCCTTTCGAAGAAAAAATCTCCATCGTTTTTCCCCCGCCTCTTCCCATCCATGAACCAAATGAGGCTTCGGCTCCTGCACAGCCGGAGCTAATGTGAGCAATGTATCAAATATCTGTTTGACGAAGTGCCCCTCAGACCGCAAAAATATCTGGCACGGGTCCAAACTGCTGACAGCTCCAGGGGTGATGAACAGCCGGAGCACATCCTTTTCTCCATCCCAGCCGGTCTCTGTCACAAAGCCGAACACCTCAGAAAACCACATGTCATATTCGTTTTGAAGCCCCGGAAACGCGGATTGATACTACTGAAGCAGTTCCTTTGCCTTTATAAGCTTTCCAGCCATTGTATATTCCTTGGCAGTTTGAAGAAGCAGCTCCTCTGGCTGGCGAAGAAACGCGATTTTCGATTTACGGCCGCGCCCCGCCCCGCTTTCCCGGATAATCCAATTCTTGTTCTCCAGCTTATGTAATATGAGCTTTGCATTTCTTTCTGTACAAAATAAACTGACAGCCATTTCAGCGAGCGTCATTTCGTTCATTTGCCCATACGCAGCGCTTCCTGTTTTTACGAGTGCCACGTAGTGCTCAAACAGCTTCAATCCCCGCACCTCCAGACAAAAGGGGAATCTTTTTCTCTTCTTTTCTTCACTTTTTGGGCCGCCGCCTATACACTACTACTATATCAAACAGCGAAAGGCGCGATCACATGTTGACCAGCTTTCAATCTATAAAATCGAGATACACCGCTCCCGTTTGGCTCCGCTTTTTAGGAGAAATGCTGACAAGCCTGACAGGTGCAATGATGGGTCCTTTCATGGTGCTGTATTTACATGAGCAATTAAACGGCAGTGTCATGATTCCGATGCTTATCATCAGTCTTCAGCCATTTGCTGATATTTGCTTGACGCTCGTTGCGGGACGGGTGACGGACCAGCTCGGGCGTCGCACTGCAATTTTGATCGCACTGCTTCTCCAATCAGCTGCCATGACGGGGTTTGTGTTTGCCGAGCATGCATGTTTTTTCGCCATTCTCTACGTCATGAATGGCATCGGGAGATCGTTGTACATACCTGCTTCCCGCGCCCAAATTGCCGAAAGCACGCCGGAAAGCAGACGTTCGGAAGTGTTTGCGGTCATCAATGCGATCTATTCAGCGGGCCTGACGGCAGGGCCCCTTCTGGGGATGCTGCTGTACAATTATAATCCCGTGTGGATATTCGCTTTAGATGCCGCGGCATTGTTTACCTACTTTCTGATCGCTGCACTGAAACTTCCAGAAACAAAGCCGCTAAAGCCAGCTGTTACACCGGAAATGTCCGCAAGCTTTACGATATACAGGCCTGTACTGCTTCTGTTGCTGCTTTCTCTCCCCATCAGCATGTTATACGCGCAAACAGAAACAACATACAGGCTCTTCAGCAAAAACATGTTTTCTGATTATCTGTCAATACTGATGATCTACTCGGCGGCAAAAGCTTTATTCAGCTTTGTTCTCCAAGTTCCTCTTGTAAAAGGGACAGAAAAGCTTTCAATGAAAACAATCCTTTTCATTACTTACATCTGCTACTCCCTTGCGGCTGCCGGCTTTGCATGCTCAGCCTCCCTGACAATGCTTTTAGTGACGGCAGCGGTGATGACGGTTGGCGAAAGCATCGGATTAACTCACATCCAGACCTTCATTTCGAAATTGGCACCACCCCATCTGCTCGGCCGGTTTTATGCGGTATACGGCCTGCATTGGGATATCTCCCGCTCAATCGGACCCCTGGCAGGAGGGCTGATCCTGACATCGTTTGGCGGAGAAGTGATTTTTTACTCCCTTGCCGCGTGTCTGCTGGCAGCTGCTTTATGCCTGACTTACACAATAGAGAAGCTCGAACACAAGGTCATAAGAAAAATGAATGGTTAATAGAAAATAATTCATAATTTCTTTATCAACGAAAATATACTATAGTAATAATACATTCACTACGTGAACAATTGGAGTGTTACGTGAAAAGGAAGAAGGGTTTTACATTGAAGAAAGACGAAAATCTCCTCAAAGATCTATGGTTTATCGCAATCAGTGCAGCCGGGGGGTTTATTCTTTCATTAACCGGAATGTCGATTGGATGGATGATCGGAACGCTGATTGTCGCCTGCTGCCTCGCCATGATACGTCCGGCATGGCTCATGATGACGCCAGACCAAAAAGGAATTAACCGCCGATGGCTCGCCCTCGGACAGATGATCCTCGGCATCGAATTGGGCCAAAAGCTGAACTTATCCGTCCTCTCTGTTCTCAAAGACCATTGGTTTTCAGTCGGCGTTATGCTGATATTGTCTATACTGCTGGCCATGCTGTCAGGATATGTGCTTTGGCGTTTCAGCAAAACGGATATGATGACAAGCTTTGTCGGCACGGCTCCCGGCGGGCTGTCTGCCATGCCGAGCATCGCGCAGGAGGTCGGCGCCAATACTGCCATTGTCAGCCTCGTTCAAATGATGCGGGTGCTGCTCGTGGTGCTTTCCATTCCGTTTTTGGTCATCCTGATCTATACAAAACAAGATCGTTCCGCAAGTGCTGCAGCAGAAACGCTTTCCACAGCAACGACAGATTTTAGGCTCGCTCCCGTTTTGTGGACCGCCGTTCTTATTCTCGCTGCCTGGGGAGCTTGTAAAGCTGCGAAACGTTTAAAGTTCCCGGCTCCATGGCTGCTCGGCAGTATGCTCGGTGTGGCACTTGTCCACGTTGGCGGAGCTGCGGTGACGGGACACGACATGATGGCTTGGTGGCCGTCACAAGCTAACCACGTATCGCAAGTATTTCTCGGGGCTACGATCGGCTCTAAGATGTATAAAAGCATGTTTTCCGGCGTCACCCGTGTTATCATCGTCGGTTTTGTCTCATCCGTCGGTTTAATCGCGGCTATGTTTTTGAGCGCCTTGATCGTTTCCAAGCTGACAGGCATCTCGCTCATCACTTCTGTTCTGGCATTTGCCCCCGGCGGCATTGCAGAAATGGCGACGACATCTGTTACCTTGCATGCCGATTCCACCTTTGTCGTCGCGGTTCAGGTCATACGCGTCATCCTTGTCATTGCCCTGTTGCCGCCGTTTTATCGTCTGCTTCACCATCTTCATGGTGAAAAAAAAGACAAAGAAAGCTCGATCAGCGGCAGCAATGCCTAATTGGAAAAACAATCCTCCCATGGTACACTTAAAGCAGATGGGGAAGGAGTGACTCTTTTGCTGCGCGACAATCCCGAGAAAACAATGCACTTATATTATGGAATATGCTTAGGAATCTGGCTGATTTATAATGTGGTGACATCCGGCTCCCCTGGACTGCCGCTGACGATTTTAGCCGGAGGAAATCTGATTTACCTTACCATCCTGAAAAAGAAAGAAGAAACGTGAAAAACACGCACCTCAGTGCGTGTTTTTTATTTAAAAACGTTGTGAAGACCATCTTCCATTTCTTCTGACGACGGATACCATTTTGTCACCAAATCCCGAAACAGCCGTTCCGCAAAAAGAACCTCTTCCTCTGTATACCGGTCAAAAAATGACAGAAAACGCTGTTCGACCTTCTGATGATAATATTTATGCAAATTGTGAAGTTTTTTCCCAGCCGGCGTCAGTCGGAAGTAGACCTCCTTTTTGTTATCGCTGAGCTGAGTTCTATGAAGGAAACCTGCGCCGAGCATTTTTGTGCTGATGCGCGATACAGTCGCTTTTGTCGTATTCATTTTTTCTGCTATAGACGTGACATTGATTGGTTCATTGTCCCCGACACAGGATAGAACATGAATTTCTGTCATCGACAATTGAGATTTACTCCCGTGCTCGGCATCAAGCTTCTTCAATTCGTCAGCCAAAAAGGCTTTAATGAGCCCCTCCCATTTCTCCTGCTGATGAATGAGCTCCGCATACAATTCAAAAAGATTGCGTTTCGTATGGTCTGTGTTCATCGGGTTTTCCATCCTTTTTCATTCGATTGTTTCTTCTATCATACCGTTTTGTTACAGATGAAACAATCGAATTGCCTTACACCCGGCTGGTGACGGAAAACCAGCGGCTAATCCCTTTTTGAATCAACTCGGAACAATCAGGCGCTGATGCATCCACGGCCCAGGCAACATGTCCGTCAGGGCGAATTAATATTGTATGCACGTCCCGTAACTCTTCATTCGGTTCTGCAAGCGAGGCGGTTACCGTACACAAGCCTTTCAATCGGCTATGCTCATCAGCTTCTTGCATCAATGACAGCAAAACGAATGTCCCATTTTGGAGACAGCTGTACAGCCGTTCCGAGCTGCCGTCGGAAAGAATCAGCTCCATATCAGGGAGCCTTGACCCGTTCAAGCGATGCGGCGGCATGTCTGGATCAGCTTCATACCTGACATCGAGCGCAGAAATTTGCCCCGCTACATATCGATTCACTTCAGGATAGGCAAGCAGCTCCGACATCATACTCCGCAAATGGAGGCCTGCTTGAGTGAAATCAATCAGTTTTGTCTGCGCCTCCGTGTTCCTCAGGAGCCCTTCTGCAGCCGGGTGCCGCTCCTCATGATAGCTGTCTAAAAGCCATGAAGGCGCAGCGCCCTTGATGGCCGCCGCCAGCTTCCATCCAAGATTCATCGCATCCTGAAGGCCCACATTCAGCCCTTGGCCGCCCGCTGGAAAATGAATATGTGCCGCATCCCCTGCAAGGAAGATTCTGCCGTCGCGGTACCGCTTCGCTTGGCGTGCGGCGTTCCCGAACCGTGACATCCAGGAAGGCTCGGTTAAACCGAAGTCAGTCCCGCAAATCCGTATGAGATCAGTTTTCAGCTCCTCCTCAGTGACAGGCACATCTTTCGGCGTCTGCGTGCGATAAGGGCTGATCACGACGACACGGTATCGGCCCGGAGAAAGCGGAACGATCATGACACCCCCCTCTTTTGTGCAAAGGGACAGCACGCCTGACGGCGGCGGAGAATGGAGCGCTACATCTCCAAGCGCTGCTGTAATGGTGCTGTCTGTTCCCGGAAACTCAATTCGAGCCTGTTTCCGGACAGTACTTCCTGCTCCATCGGCACCAACGACAAACATGCTCTTGATCGTCCGCAGACTGCCGTCCCGATCCTTGAAAATCGTTTGCGCCTCTGCTTCGTTTTGCGTAACCGCCAGCACCTCTGCCCCTCGAAACACCTCTGCCCCCAAGCTTCGCGCATGTTCCTCAAGCAGCTGCTCTGTTTTGGCCTGCGGAAGCAAAAGCGTGTAAGGGCAGTCCGTATCCAAGCCTGAAAAATCAAGACGGGTATCCAGCATCGAAAAGTGTCCGGAAGGTATCTTGGTTCCTTTGGATACGAAACGTTCCAGCAGCCCTCTCATCTCAAGAAGCTCCAGCGTGCGGGGATGCAGCGTCAGCGCCTTGGAATGCGGAACAGGCTTTTCAAGCCGCTCAATCACACATGTTTTCACTCCAGCCATCGCAAGCTCGGAAGCCAGCATAAATCCGACCGGCCCTCCCCCTATAATCACTGCTTCAACATTCATCTAAATCACTCCTTTTGTTTCATATAAAACTAATAAAAATCAATAAAAATAAAAGAAAAACCAAAAATAAAATATTTTTTTGTTACACACGTAACAATTATGATTATAACTCCTTACAATTTTTTCTTCAACACATTTTTCCAAACCAGTACAAAAAAGACGCCTCTTCAATTGGCGTCTTTTTGTTCAGCATCGGAAATCACACCGACGATATTTTTTTCTCTAATCGGACCAAAGTGCCGGCTGTCGAAGCTGTATATGCGATTATCTCCAACGACAAAATATTGACCTTTCGGCACCTTGCTTGTTCCTGTCACATCTTTCAACGTAAAATCACCTGTTACATGGCTTCCGGCGGAAACTGATTTCAAATGCTTCAAAAATGGTTCAGCAACCTGCTTCCCGTTCACATACAGCTGATCATCTTTATATTTGATCGATTCACCTGGCAAGCCGATTACCCGCTTAATCAGCACTTTTTGATCAGGGCCTTTAAAAAGGACAATATCAAAGCGATGGATGGTTTTAAATCGATGCGAAAATTTATTGACCAACAGTTCGTTCCCTTCCTGAAAGGTCGGGTTCATGCTGACGCCTTCCACTTTATAATCAATAAAGACGGCATTTTTAACCTGAATGGCGAGAACGACGGACACTACACCGGCAAGAAACCAAAACCGTTTTTTCATGTTACTGTCTCCCTCCATCATGCTCACGCTGACTAGCTCTCACATGCAGGTACCGCTCCACCTTTTTGCCGACATACCATAAGACAGCGATCACCAATACGGCGATGATCGTTCGAATCGGCTGTGTGATCAGCGCGTGCAGATCATATCCGATGAAGCTGATCATAAAAATCATGACAAGCTTTCCCGAGGCAGCCGCCAAAATAAACGGCCGCGTTCCGATCCTTGACAAACCGGCAACAACATTCACCGCGGCTGACGGTGTAAACGGAAAACAAAGCAGAAGAAACACAGGGCCGAAGCCGTGCCTTTCCACCCATAACATCAGCTTTCTGACCGACGGATGACTGCGGATAAATCCAAGCAATCTTCTCTGTCCGTATTGACGGACAATCAAAAATACGAGAATAGATCCAGCAGTTGATCCCGCCCAAGACAGGATGAATCCTTCCCACAGGCCAAACGAGTTCGTATTCGCCACCACAAACACGATCAGCGGCAAAAACGGAAGAAATGCTTCAACTAAAGGCAGCAGCACAGCTATGAGCGGACCGAAAGCCCTATAGCTTTGAAATAATTCAGTTAAATGTTCTTGTGTAAAATAGGATAAAAAATGCTCCAACATTTATACTCCTTACCGGGTTTGTCTATCCTTATTCTACACATTATCAGCAAAAAACTAAAAAGTTTTGGCGATTTTTTCTGTCTTGAAACATTTCACCAGCCGATATAGAATACATCTAGAACAAACGTTCCCGTTAGAAAGAAGGAGTCAGCAATGCCGAATTTGCAGGAGGAAATATACGAATTAATTGAACGGGCTCTCTTTTTGCCCATGGCAATTACAATTTTTAATCGTGATCTCGCCGGAATTGAGCAAAGCACATTAAAATTGAAGCATCCTTATAAACAGCTTATCAGCGAATCATTAAAAATAGCACAAAAGGATTTGATTGAAGTCAGAAAAGAACTGAGGAAAAGAAAAATTGCGATCCACGAGGCGGAACGCGATGAGGCCTTTACGCTTTATGTATTTGTGATCGATGGTTATGAAGAAAAGCACCGCTATTTTAATCCTCGAATCCGGGAGCAGGTCAGCGAATTATTAACGTTCTATCTATTTGCCCCTGACAGTCCATGAGTCTTTTGGATCATTATGCACTCTTCCAAGACTGCCCGCTCCCCTCTTCGGGCGATTCCAATAATAAATATCAGATAATTCACACTATACAAACAAAATAAATTTATTTATAATTCGAACCACAGCCTTTTCACCCCAAAAAATGACATGTGCTGCCATATCTGCGACATCATTTTCAGTGCGCTGCACACCCCACTCTAAATCGAAGGAGGATTTTATGAAACTGATTCACGTTCTCGCCGCTTTGCCCTTTATCGGAATTTTACTCGGCATCCCTTTTGCAAATAAAGTGACTCCCTATGTGTTCGGCATGCCGTTTATTCTTGCTTATATCGTGCTGTGGGCTCTTTTAACCTCTGCGTTGATGGCGCTTGTGTATGTCCTCGACAACGAAAATAAAAAGGAGGGAGCAGAATGAACGCAGCTCTCATGCTCATTTTTGGCGTCCTGCTCTTGAGCATTTTTCTCGGTATACGCGCCCAAAAAGGAAAAGACATGAACCTTGAGCAGTGGACGGTCGGAGGCCGCGGCTTCGGAACCGTGTTCGTCTTCTTATTGATGGCAGGCGAAATTTATACCACCTTTACGTTTCTCGGTGGAAGCGGCTGGGCCTACGGGAAAGGCGGACCGGCCTTTTACATCATCGCATACGGCTGTCTGGCCTATATCCTTTCTTATTGGCTACTTCCGGCAGTTTGGACGTACGCGAAACATCATAAGCTGATGTCGCAGTCTGATTTTTTCGCCAAAAAATATAACAGTCCGCTGCTTGGCGTGCTCGTTTCACTGGTGGGCATCGCAGCGCTCATTCCGTATCTTGTGCTGCAGCTGAAAGGCCTCGGGCTGATTGTATCGGAAACATCGTACGGCAAAATTTCTCCGGCCGCCGCCATCTGGATCGGCGCCATTTCCATCACGGTTTACGTTATGGTTTCCGGCATTCACGGGTCTGCCTGGATATCAGTTGTGAAAGACATCATGATTTTGGTTGTCGTTCTGTTTTTAGGTGTGTATTTGCCGATTCATTACTACGGCGGATTTCAAGACATGTTTCAGCAGATTGAAACGGCAAAGCCGGGCTTTCTTACGCTTCCCGATACGGGACAAAGTGCAGCGTGGTTCAGTTCAACCGTGCTCTTGACAGCGCTTGGTTTTTACATGTGGCCTCATACGTTTTCCGCTTCGTATTCAGCCGAAAATCCAAAAGTCTTTCGCAAAAACGCCATTATCATGCCTTTATACCAGCTGGTCCTGCTCTTCGTCCTTTTCGTCGGCTTTGCGGCTATCCTGCAAGTTCCAGATTTGAAAGGGGCAGATGGAGATTTGTCACTTTTGAGACTGTCACTGCAAACATTTGACCCTTGGTTTGTCGGGATCGTCGGCGCTGCCGGACTGCTGACGGCGCTTGTGCCGGGATCTATGATCTTAATGTCAGCCTCCACGCTGTTTGCAAAAAATGTGTACAAAGTGTTCGCTCCCCGCACGACAGATCAGCAAGTATCGGCGCTTGCTAAGTTTTTAGTGCCGGTGTTCGCGCTGATTTCGGTGTACTTTACCTTTAAAGGCGGGAATACCATCGTTACGCTGCTATTGATGGGCTACAGCCTGGTTACACAATTATTCCCGGCCCTTCTGTTCAGCCTGTTCAAGCATAATATAGTGACGAAGCAGGGAGCATTCGCAGGCATTATTACAGGTGTCGGAGCCGTTTCTTATATTACATTGACAGAAACAACAATCGGCACTTTATTTCCGGCGCTGCCGCAAGCCGCAAAAGATTTAAATGTCGGCATAGTCGCCTTGCTTTTGAACATTACGGTCATGATGGCAATCAGCCTTATGACAAGAAAAGCAAAAAGCGCTGCGGCCGATCAGGCGGCATAAGCATAAAAAAAGCAATCTGGACATCAGATTGCTTTTTCTTGTTTAGCGTTCACAGGCGATATAATCTTTATCGCGGTCTTTCTTTTTATTGGCATCATAAAGAGCCTTGGAGACGTAAGGCTTGTACTTCGTTTTTCCGCCTTTGTTTTTCACCTTCGACGTGCGGGCCACCCCGCCTTTGTATACTTTATTTAACTCCTTGCAGTTCTTATAGACCTTCACCTTTGTTTTGGCTTCCGCCACATGGTCTGCCCCGTATGAAAAACCGAAAACGAGACCGAGTGACAGCAAGACCGCCGCCGCTTTTTTCATGACGATGCACCCCCTCATATCCAATATTTAGGTTATTTATAGCTCGAATTTATCATAATTCATATAGTCTTATTTGACAAGATAAATATGGAAGAAGGGTTGTTTTTTTCTAGTTTTCTTTGTCTATAAGCGTTCAAACTGCCAAAACATGTTTTTCTCCATATGCTCAGGGGTACACATACGAATGTACACCAAACAGAAAAGGAGCGTTTTTGATGTCTGATTCAAATCTTAGCAATCCTTTAACAGCATTTTTTCATGATGAATTTCCTGAACAATATCAAGAACCGCCCGGCCTGCAGCAGAACATGAAGCCGATGCCGGATTGCGGAGAAAAAAGCTACAAAGGATCGGGTAAACTCACCGGCCGAAAAGCGCTTGTAACCGGCGGCGATTCCGGTATCGGCCGCGCTGCCGCGATTGCTTACGCCCGGGAAGGCGCCGATGTAGCCATTAACTACTTGCCTGCGGAACAGCCTGATGCTGAAGAGGTGAAGGAACTGATAGAAGCAGAAGGGCGAAAAGCAGTGCTGATCCCCGGAGACTTGAGCGACGAATCCTTTTGCCAGGACCTAATCAAACAGGCGCATCAGGAACTCGGCGGACTGGATGTGTTGGCGCTGGTTGCCGGCAAACAGCAAGCGGTCGAAAACATTGAAGATCTGCCTACTGAACAGATCTATAAAACATTTGAAGTGAACGTCTTTTCCCTATATTGGATTGTAAAAGCGGCGCTTCCGTTGTTGCCGGAAGGCGCGTCGATTATTACCACCACCTCAGTAGAAGGCTATAATCCAAGCCCGATGCTGTTAGATTACGCAGCAACGAAAAACGCCATTATCGGCTTTACCGTCGGACTGGGAAAACAGCTGGCTTCCAAAGGCATCAGAGTGAATTCAGTTGCACCTGGGCCAATTTGGACGCCGCTGCAGATTTCCGGAGGTCAGCCGACGGAAAACATCCCAAAATTCGGCCAAGGCACGCCGCCATCACCGCTAAACCGTGCTGGGCAGCCAGCAGAATTGGCAGATGTTTATGTATTTTTAGCTTCAGAGAATTCAAGCTATGTGACATCCCAGGTATACGGCATCACCGGCGGAATTCCGACGGCCTAAAGCAGGAGAAGGAGCTGCCCTGTTTGGTCAGCTCCTTTCTATTTTCTAATACCGCTCTCCAAGCTCACGCAAAATAAAATCATAAATCATCTTCGTCCGCTCTTCCTTCGGATACAGCATAAATTCCTGCCGTTTCGGCACGCGGTGTTCGATTCTGTCCTGGAATTTGGTTCTGAGCCATGCTGTCCGGTAAACCTGGTTTTCGAACGAATTGCAGGAGATCGGCAGCTCCATCGTTTTGCCGTTCGAAAACGTCACTTCCGTATCGTCGAATTCAGTCGGTTTGAATTCTTTCACATGCACATGGGAAATCCAGCCGCATTGGGGTCTTGTCGAAGAAAGTGTAGGGAATAAAAAGATTTGGTTCGAAGGGTCCACCATGATCGGCGGTTTGTGTGAAATTTTTGTCACTTCATAAGTTCCCGCTTTTCTTCCCGCATAGCTTGATCCGAAAAACCGGCAGCTTCTGTCGACAATTTGCAGCGGCTTCATGCTGACGTAAAACACGCAGTCTTTTTCAATAATTTTGGAATAGATTTTGCCGTCGATTTCTTCTGGCAGCACAGCAATTGTTGCGCCGTTTACTTCATACGATTCTAAAGGTGCGTCAGTTTTCTGACTCATATTATGGCCTCCATCCTTTTTCTGCAAAATTTATATTAATAATCTATCATCTGTTTTTATAAAACGACAGGTTTTTTTAACAAATAAGCTAAAATCATCTTTTAATGATATTTATCGGTACTAAAT
>NZ_JAJSOZ010000025.1:0-36975 GCF_021282335.1 Bacillus sp. G16
CAAAGGAGCTGAAGATTTTGATAATTCACTTTATAATAATCAAGCAATGACCCAACATTGAACTCTGTTAGTGTAATTGTCAACCTAAGCTTCAAGGTACTTATTTTATTAAAAGAATAATTGAAAGCCCCACAAATGAGGGGCTTTCAATTTTATGTAGTTCAATAGTAATTGAATTAATCATACCAAAGTTATTTCAAAATTTCAACTTTTGTTTGTTACTCTTTTATAATCATGAAAAACTTAGAAAAGGAAAGTGCTTTTATTCGTAAATCTCTATAGGATTTGGAATCCGAACCGAATTCTTTATGAGGATGGAAAATGATAAGAAAACCGCCTGGCAATGCCGGCGGTCTTTTGTTACTTTATTTATTAACAGAAATCGTAACGTTATTTCCTGAAACAGCAACCTTTGCGAAATCTTGTGTATCTACGACAGGTGTGACAGCTTTATTGTCGATTGTAATATTGTTAAAAGCCGTTGAAAAAGTTGCTTTGATGGCATTACGCTGACTTTCATAAGAAACAGCCGCAGTAGCAAGTGTTTTCCATTTTGAGATCGTGCCGATGTTGGTTCCTTGAATTTCCGTGATAATCCGTCCGGTATAACCGTCATTGTTCGTTCCCCATAGGGTCATACGTGTATTGCCGTTTAAATTTTTATAGATTGTCATTTGGACTGTGCTTCCAGGACGGAAGCCTTTATTGTATGTGAATTTGTCTTTTCCTTCGATGTATGTTTCTTCATTTTTGGACCCAACCTTCATGAGGGGCTTCCAGACGTTGTATTGTTTGCTGTACTGAAGCCCGATATCCGCCTCAGTTCCGCTTTTTGCGCTAAAGCCTGAATAAATGTAAGGCGTAGAGACCGAGTCATCATTTTTTACGGTGTCAGGCAGCTTAATTTTAGCTGTGAAAACTGCGCCAGAACTGTTCAGGTAGGCGCGGCCGCCGATCCCCTTAGGCAGCTGGGAGGCCGCTTTTGCGACTTGAGTGTCTGCCGCGGGTAAGCCTGGTATACCCGATGAAAGTGTTCCGAAAAGAACTGCTGTTCCTACTGCACCTGCAATCAATACTTTTTTCAACAAAATTCCCCCTTTTGATAGTGGTTTCGTCATTCATTATACCTTATTTTGGAACTTGATTTATGTATATAAATCAACAAAATATTTCATTTTATTCATAAATTTCATATTGGATTGTTTATGTAGAGAAACTGCTCCTACAATCTATCTGTTTTCAATCGTTTTAACCGATTTGAAACCTTCCTCAAAATAAAAGCACAAGTGTTTATCGAAACGATAATCAAGAGAACGATCGCTATCGTTTCCCAGCCGGTAAGGAAGGGGTGATCTTTTATAACTGCTTGTCCTTTCAAAATAATAAAAGTACAGAAACCGACTAAGAAAAGAAAACAAATGCTTAGGATCGCTAACGCTTTACGTGTATATGTTTTTATTTCCTCTTTAACGTACAGCAAAACGAAAACAAAGCAGCTAACATTGGCAATCATTCTTATCACATCAAAGCTTTTCATGACAATTGATATAAATAGACAAAGTAAAATGAGATAAAATACTTTATTTTTAGACAAACAATCTCTCCCTTTATGTATGACCCTCAAAGAGTTTACAAAATTTTCATTGTAACTGCAATACTTGGAAGCGGGATAAATATACTTCTATATAAACTAATTAAACTATGTACTAAATATTCATTATAAATTCAGATTCAGTCATTAAGGTCTACATAAAAAAAGGCGGGAAGCTTCAGATTATACGAACAATGGTCAAACAAAAAAACCCGGCATTTAGCCGGGGAAAAAGGAAAACGAGGAGATGTTAATGGAGTTTAGTAATGTTTCTTATGCTTCTTATACTCTACAACATAATCATAGTCTTTTTTGTCGTGATCATAATATTTCTTATCATGGTCATAATATTTTTTGTCATAATCACAGTCGTAATATTTTTTATCATGGTGGTCATAGTATTTTTTATCATATTCGTAATACTTCTTATAATACGTTTTTTTGACCGTATAATACTCTTCTTTATATTTTTTGTAATAACCCATATATACTCCTCCTTTATTGTTAATACGCTTTATTATATGGCGAATAGATTGTGCGGATTGGACAATTTAAATCATAAAGGGAAAAAAGGGCTGTCCAAATTCATAGAAAAAGAGGCAGGTGACACAGAAACAAATCAAAATAAAAAGGCCGATTTTTCATCGGCCAAATCATTTATCCTACATTTGTTTGTCATCTTTGTTTTCTGAATCACTTTTTCTTACATCCTGAGTCAGTCCGCTGGTCGCTTGTTTAAATTCTGATAAGGCTTTTCCAGCAGCACGGCCAAGCGCCGGCAGTTTATCAGGACCAAATACTAAAAAGCCTACAAATAAAATAACGAGTATTTTTGTGAAGCTTAATTCCATGTTCTTTTCCTCCTGATTGAAGTTCAACCTTCTAAACAAATTATAAGAGATGGCGGTTTAAATGGAAATACGTTTATTTTGAACATTTTAAAAACCGCCAGCAGGCGTGTTGAGATAATATTCATAAAACGGCTGCTGCAGAATATAATGTCCAATGCCATTAACAAAAAGATGCGAGGAGGTGAGCTGGATCAAATGCTGTGTTGAGGCTATAGGGATCATATCGCTGCCATACGGGATGGCATATCAGGCACAAAGAAATGACTACGTATAGTACTGTGACTTGCTATGATTGAAATAGAGGAGAGATCTGGATGATGAAATACACTAAGGTAATTGGATTCCTGTCTGTTTTAGGGTTCGCTGCGGTTTTTCCATTAACGGCACAAGCAGAAAAAGCGGGAACCACTGGAGCTGGGGAGTGGGATAAGCTGGGGACTTACACATATACTTATTCAAGTCCGACAGTGTATTCGAGCGGAGGAGATTTTAGAGTATGTCTTTCAGGAAGCACTCCTTTTTCTGTTTCGCTGCACCTATATGAAGATGATGCTGGTGACAATCCTGATGATTATGTAGGGTCAAATTATTTTTCGCCCGGAGAATGTCATACCTTTAGCAGTATCGGGAAATTTGTAGATGGAAGCAATAACAAGGCGGAGTTCTTTGTTACCGACTACTCTGGTAAATCAAAAACCGTTACGTTTTATGATTGATGGACTTAGACTTTCGAAAACAAAAAAGAGAGATACTCTCTCTTTTTTATTCTTCGACAGCCTTACAAAGCCGTTCATTCACAATACCTGTCCAGCCTCCATCCATTTTATCGCGAATGATGGAGCTTTTCTCGTTTGCTTTGCCGATCACTTCATTTGGCTCCTTCCATCCGCTGTGAATAAGGGTAAACCTCGTCTTTTCTCCCAAGTCTTCTAATTGAAAGGTAACGACCCATCCGTCTGTATCCCATTCAAAAGAAAGTTCAGTGGGAACTTGAACAGTCAACACTCTACAAGGAGACGGTCCAAACGGTGATTGTAAGTGGAATACTTGTCCTTCTTTCAGCTGAAAGTCATTGGGCATAAACCACTTGGCGATGCCTTCTGAAGACGAGACTGTCTCCCAGACCTTCTGAATAGGTGCCTCCAGGGTAATGTTTTTCGTAATATCGGGTAATGTATTCTGATGATTTTGATCCATTTTGTTTACCTCTTGACATATGATATTTTTTCATTTAAATCATATTATAACTAATAAGATCATGTCCATAGCTTGTATGAATTATGCTGCAGTCTGTTGATGAACCTTGTATCAGTCATCCAGTTTAATCTGTGAAAGGGGGAGGGGCTGCGTGTACGAGAAAGAAAATACAGTGAGAGAGTGGAAAGTGTATATTTTCGTCCTTTCACTCATGATTGTTTGTGCAGTAGCAATGGTTATTTTTGAACCAGAAATCCTGTTCAGCCCAATCGTTCTGCGAGGATTTGATGCATTCATCAGTTTTGTTTTATTAGCCAATGTATTGTTTTTTGGAGGAAGAGCAAACGTATAGCATATGTTTCAGGAGTTTTAGCTGTCATTTAATCTCATTATGGTTATATCTCTGGTTTAGAATCTAAAACAGGAGGTTTTTTATGCTTGGAAAAATCAAAGCAGCTATTGATAACAGCCCAGGAAAGCCGGCTAGAATTGTAGTCAGTGAAAAAACGTTTCAGCAATTAGAGGAAGAGATGCGCTTTGTTTACGTTTCAAAACCGAAAACGATAATGGGGATACCTGTGGAAGTTTCAGATCAGGCAGAAAGCTTCAAACTGGAATTTTAGTCTATTCCCGACTGCAAACAGGTTCATTTTGAGTCTTTTTTTATGATAAAAAAGGTAAGGAGTGTCAGCATTTTTCCGTTTGTTCTGCATCATTTTCAAACAAGCACTTGTATACATGTTTCAGTTTTTTATACTTAAGTTGTTAATATACTTTTTAAAAATGATGAGGAAGAGATGCGCGAACATAAGGGCAGCAGCTTTAAAACTCTGATAGAAATCTTAATTGTTTCAACAAGACTTGGGTTTACATCATTCGGAGGTCCCATTGCTCATCTGGGTTATTTCTATGAAGAATATATTCGCAAAAGAAAATGGCTGGATGAAAAAAGCTATGCTGATTTGGTTGCTTTGTGCCAGTTCTTTCCTGGACCGGCGAGCAGCCAAGTTGGGATTGGGATTGGTGTTATGCGTGGCGGATTACTCGGCGGTATCGTTTCATTTCTCGGCTTTACGCTGCGTTGGCTTTCTATGTTTGACAGCTTTTATAGGGCGGGGGACATGTTGTATTGCCTCTATTGGAACAGGAATTTGTACCAGCTGGAATGGTCAGTAAAGAAGCATTTTTAGCAGGTTATGGTGCAGCACAAGCTGTGCCGGGACCGTTATTTACATTTGCCGCATATCTTGGTGCGGTGGCTGGCAGGGAGGAACGTTAGCCGCCATTGCCATTTTCCTGCCTGCGTTTTTGCTTATTTTAGGTGCGTTGCCATATTGGGATGCTTTGCGGAGGAATCCTAAACTAAAGGGAGCTCTTGCAGGAGTGAATGCAGCGGTAGTCGGAATTTTAATTTCAGCTTTTTATTTTCCGATTTGGACAAGTGCGATTTTGAATCCGATTGATTTTGCGTTTGCGGCCGTATTGTTCAGTATGCTTGCTTATTGGAAGCTGCCTCCTTAGGTAGCTGTAGTCACCGGTGTGATTGGCGGCTTTCTTCTGAACCTTATTTAATATTGATTTCTCTAAAGCGTGATGAAGACGTTCATCATGCTTTTTTTATTGTGAAAAAAGACGAACATAAATAATAGATGTATGGGAAAAATAATCCTATTAAAGAGAAGGGAATTGACAGATGGATAACATGGTATCAACACTTACTGACTGGACAGTATGGTTTCAAGCGTTAGTTGTATTTCTCGTTCCATATGCAATCTATAAAGTGTTTACTTGGATTCATACATAAGAAGGTGCAATCATGAGGTGGCGGAGCAATCAGTACAAAACACAGAAGCAGCATCAAGGATCAGATCATTCAAAAGCTGAAAAGCAGGACCATGATGTGTTAACCGGTAACTTTGAAGACGACATTGAGCTAGTAAAAAGAAAGATCGGACATAACGGAGACGTTCATATCCGGGAACTTGAGATCACTCATTTACATGTGAAATCGGCATTGATCTTTGTTGATGGATTGTCTGATCAGGATATGATTAATAAAGGACTATCAGCGTTAATCATGAATCATCATCAGGTAAGCGATGAAATTTCTCATTCCGGCAAAGACATTTTTACTCCGCAATCTATAAAGAATCAAATCGTATCAGTCAGTGATGTTATAGAATCAGAGAAAATCAGTGATATCGTGCTGAATGTTTTCATGGGTTCAACAGCGCTTCTTATCAATGGAATGCCGCAGGCCTTCCTTCTGGGAACAGTAAAAAAACAAAATCGAAGTATCGAGGAGCCGCTTTCAGAAGCGCTTGTCAGAGGGCCGCGCACGGGCTTTACAGAAGAGTTGAGTACGAATACAGCTCTTTTAAGACAGCAAGGAAAAAATGATCAATTAACATTGCAGAAATTTGAAGTAGGGACACGGCTAAAAAAGGATTTAATCATCGCTTATATGAATGACATTGCAGATCCAAAAGTGGTCGAGGAAGTAAAAAAAAGAGTGAGAGGGATTGAGATAGATCATTTGCCGGAATCAGGCTACGTTGAACAGTTAATTGAGGATAATTATTTGAGCCCCTTTCCACAAGTGCAGAGTACAGAACGGCCTGATCGCGTTATAAGCGGATTAATGGAAGGCAGAGTAGCCATTCTGCTTGACGGTACGCCGTTTGCCTTGCTTGTTCCGGTCACTTTCAGCATGGTGCTTCAATCGCCTGAAGATTATTATGAACGGTGGTTCCCAAGCTCGCTCATCAGATTGCTGAGGTTCATTGCGGCAATCATAACGTTATTTGCGCCGGCTTTATATATATCATTTATTTCTTTTCATCCGGGGTTAATTCCGACCAAACTGGCAATTTCAATTTCCGGGACGCGTATGGGTGTTCCGTTCCCATCCATCATTGAAGCTTTATTTATGGAAATTGCAATCGAAATCTTACGAGAAGCGGGGTTGCGTCTGCCAAAACCGATCGGACCTGCAATAGGCATAGTTGGCGGATTAATCATCGGAGAAGCAGCTGTGCAGGCAGGGATTGTCAGTCCAATTATGGTCATTGTCGTTGCGCTCACAGCAATTTCTTCATTTGCCATCCCGCATTACAGTACAGGCATAGCACTTCGGATGCTTCGGTTTGGCGCGATGTTTTGCGCTGCGGTGTTTGGATTATTTGGTGTCATTATGTATTATCTGCTTCTAAGCAGCCATGTCGTAAAGCTAAAGAGTTTTGGTGTCCCATACGCAAGTCCGGCAGTTCCTTATCATTTGAAAGATTGGAAAGACTTCGTCATCAGAATGCCTCTTTTAGTCATGAAGCGCCGGCCTAAAATGATGAATACAGATAATACAAAACGGGTGAAGTGACGAACTCGACAGGATGGTGATAAAGTCTCATGTTCAGCCCAACCAGTAAAATCACAACCGCTCAGGCAACGATTATCATCATTAATTATATGCTTGCCGCCGGAGTTCTTACACTCCCCCGGACAGTAACAGAACAAACGAAATCTCCTGATGGATGGATTTCAGTTTTATTAGGCGGGGGCATTGCGGTAATAGCCGGGATAATTATAGTTAAATTAAGCCAGCAGTATCCTAAGGAAACCTTTTATGAATACTCCGGACATATTGTAGGAAAATGGCTCGGCCGTTTGATCAGTATTGTTTTTATTACTTATTTTCTGGCACTCGGTGCATTTGAAGTCAGAGTCATGTCCGAAATTGTGGAGTTTTTTCTCCTTGAAGGGACACCGTTTTGGGCCATTATTATGACAGTTCTTTGGATTGGGCTTTATTCGATAACACAAGGGCTCGATCCAATTGCCCGGCTATTTGAAATGATCTTTCCGATTACGGTTATCATCTTTTTAACTGTAGCCCTCATGAGTATAGGTATATTTGAGGTAAACAATTTACGCCCTGTACTAGGTAATGGAATAATGCCGGTCCTCAAAGGAGTTAAGACAACAACACTTTCATTTACGTGTTCAGAAATTATGCTCATTCTAGTAGCGTTTATGAAGAAGCCGAAGAATGCAGTGAAAGCGGTGTTCATGGGCACAGGGGTTGTAACGTGTTTTTATATGATTACCCTGATTATGGTCATCGGTGCACTGTCAGTTGATGGTGTTGTAACGAGAACATGGCCGGGACTTGACCTGATGAGAAGTTTTGAAATACCGGGTTTAATCTTTGAACGGTTTGAATCATTTTTGCTAGTCATTTGGATTATGCAGCTTTTTGCCACATTTATTATCACTTTTTATGCAGCATCTTTAGGAGTCTCGCAAGTTTTCAAAAAGAAACCCATTTCATGTATGTTTGGGCTGCTTCCTGTTATTTATATCCTCTCTTGCATGCCGAAAAATGAAAATGATGTGTTTATTTTGGGTGATATGGTCAGTCATATGGCTTTGTATATATTTGGCGCTTTGCCGATTTTGCTTTTAGTTATATCGAAATGGAGGAAAAGAGGTGAAAAGTAAAATAAAACATCCAGTGTCCGCTATCGTCATATTATGTCTGCTGATGATTTGTGTAACAGGGTGCTGGAGCAGCCGGGAAATAGAAGAGCTGGGTCTCACATTCGCTATCGCAATTGATAAAGGGAAAGAAACAAACACTGAGAAAGAATTAAAAGAAGAAGGCGGGAGCTATCCGAAAAAAGATAACATTACGCTGACCTATCAATTTGTTAATGAAAAAGCGGCAGGTGCAGGGACAAGCAGTGGAGGCGGTGGCGGGCAAGGGGCGCAGAAAGCGTATATTAATATTAGTGAAACAGGGGATTCGTTACAGCAGATTGGAAGCGAGATTGCGTTAAGAAGGGACCGTGAAGTGTTTAGCCCGCATTTAAAAGTTGTTGTCATGAGTGAAGATGTGCTGCGTACATATCCTATCGACAAAATGCTGGATCAATTTTTTCGTGATAATGAAATCAGGCTGAGCTGTCTAGTTTTATCTGCAAAAGGGGAGGCGAGGGAGGCCCTCCAGCTGAAAGAGAGCGGTGAAATTCCGGCATTTCGGCTAGTTGGATTAGGTGAAAATGAACATAAAGTTTCCAGAATTCTTCCCCCTGTGACACTCGCGAAACTAATTGGCAAACTTCATTCTGACAGCAGCTTTTTACTGCAAAATGTGGTCGCGGCGAATGGAGCAATCAAGTATTCCGGAGCGGCGGTAATCAACGGGAAGTCTAAAAAAATGATTGGCACTTTAAATGAATATGAAACGGAGGGGATTACATGGATTGCCGGGGAAGGAAAAGGCGGAGTTGTCAAAAGCTATGATAAAAAGAGCCAACAGGTGATTGCGTACGATATCAATTATATAAAAAGCAAAATCAAGCCCATAGTAAAAGGAACAGATATTTCATTCCATGTCGATATTGAATCAGAAGGGGACTTGGTTGAAAACTGGAACACAAAAGAGACTTTGGACACCCAGTTTTTAGAACGTATTGAAACGAATACTGAAAACGAAGTAAAGAAAATAGTCGGTAATGTATTAAAAAAACTTCAGGATGATTATAAAGCAGATGTTGCGGGTTTTGATGAATCATTAAGACTTGAACATCCGGACTTATGGAAAAAGGTGAAAAATAATTGGGATGACACCTTCAGTAAGGCTACCATCACGTACAGCGTTAAAGCCACAATTACTCATTATGGAACGGTTAAAACACAGCAATGAATCAAATAGGTGCTTAAAATCAGAAGAGAAGAAACATCTCTTCTTTTTCTATGCATTTTTCGGGATTGAAATATACTTTTTTTGGGAGGAAAGCATTTTTAAAATGGTCAATATGCTAATATAGGAATTGCTTGAAATAGAAGGGAGGAGGGGCTGTGAGACAGAAACCGATTTATGTAGAAATCGAAATGAGGTCTGATCTGGATAAGCTCTGGGAATATACACAAAACCCATCGCTGCATAAAGAATGGG
This sequence comes from Bacillus sp. G16, assembly GCF_021282335.1. NCBI lineage: Bacteria > Bacillati > Bacillota > Bacilli > Caryophanales > Bacillaceae > Bacillus > Bacillus sp. G16. The sequence goes on from NZ_JAJSOZ010000025.1 coordinate 9,596, forward strand.
ACCTCCGGTTTTCAAATATCACATATTTGCATAAGCAGCCATACGAAAAGCAGAAGTTTCTTTACGAAACAAGGATAGGCTTTGGATTAAAGGTATCAGGTACAGGAGAAACAGTTGGTGTTATCAACGAAGGTTCATCTAAAAGAGTTTCCTCACTGGCTTTTGACTCTGATCATCCGTTATCTCTGATTCAGCACGGCAGCGGCTACTGGAAGTACATACAGCAAGATAACGGGAAAATTACTTTTTTAACACAGTACCAATATAAAACAGCCTACGGACTGCCGGGAAAATGGATCGATCGTTTATTATTTCGGCCGCTGCTTGGCTGGGCGACTGCATGGAGCTTTGATGCATTAAGGCTTTGGATCGAGCAAAATAAACATCCCAAACACACAATTCGATCTGCTATCGTCTATGTGATAATATGTCTGTTTTTCAGTCTGTTTTGGTTTTATCAAGGCTTTACAGGTTTTGAAACAAGCATTTTTGCAGGAACAGCGGAGATAGGTATGGGTATGTTATGGCAGATTCCTTTAAAGAGAAAATGGATCATTCACGCCGGCCAGGCTTGTATCTTTGCTGGATTCGCTTTTGTAGGTTCCGAGATATTATTATCGATGCTGTTGTGTGTGTTTTCTGCGGCAAGCGGTGTTCTTAGTCTTCAGCTCCCCAGTGCCTGGCACACAAAACGAAAAAGAAAGAAGTGACATTGTGAGTTCGATTTATGAAAAAACGATCATTAACTATCATTTGCTGCATCCCAAGCTGCAAAAACGCTATCAGTTAGACGAATCTCATACATTCAGCGGGACAGGAACGATGTCAGAGATAAGCGGAGGCTCTTTTCTGGTCAGAATGCTGTTAAAGCTGGGTGTTTTTTTCAGGTGCTTCTTTTCAGAAAGAGGCAAAGACATCCCTTTTACGATACAAAATAGAGCTTGTCTTATGAATCGGGATCATATCGGGATAGAATGGAATCGTACATTTTACTTTAAAGGCAATAAACGTTTCTTTGACGCGATCATGGTATACGACGAAAAAGAAGATAGAATACTTGATTTCTTCGGCAAACCTCATCTTCTGCTGTCTGTTTTAGCGTTCGAGGCATCTCCTGATGGCTCTCTTACGATTACATCGGGAAAGCAATGGCTATTGCTATGCGGAAAAAGAATACCGCTGCCAAAATGGCTGACGGGTACATCAGTTGTTTGCGAAACGTTTGACGAAAGCAAGAATTGCTTCACCATTCAAGTGCATGTGCAAAATACAATTCTCGGTACTCTTTTCTTTTATAAAGGAACGTTTCAGGAAGAAGAGAGAGAATCATGCTAAAACGAAATGGCATGATCAGTACGCTTTGCTTTATAGGATTTTTTGCAGCGGAAGCACCCCATATATCAGTGGCAGAGACACTTGTTTTGCTATCCATTCTTTATTTTGTACCGGGAATTTTTCCTTTTGTCTTTCATCAATCGCCGCTCCGGGCTGCTCAATCTCTAGAATCTGGGTTAATAAAGTGCTATCCGGCAGCCGCTTTCTTTGCGGTACTGGCTCTTGTGACAGACATCGGAGGTTTCGCTCTGATCTGGTGGATGTACACAATTTTTCTTGCATTTTATGGAATCCTTCGCCTTTGGGAAACAAAGATACATAGAATTGAAGAGACATCAGTTTTGTTCGGGCTTATCTATTTGGCGGGCGGAGGGTTTTGGTTTTTTGCTTATGCTGCACATTTGAAGATAATGCAATTTGGCCCTCTCATCATTTTGCTGACTGCTGTCCACTTTCACTATTCAGCTTTTCTGATTCCAATCTTTAACGGCTTGCTCGGGAGAATCACCAGAAAAAAGCGGATGTTGTACAGGTGGATAACATGGGTGATTTTGTTTTCGCCCTTTCTTATCGCGCTTGGCATCACATATTCAAAAACACTTGATGTCATTGCGGTTGGCATCTATATGGCGGCGCTTTATCTTCACGCATTTTTGGTGTTCACCACAGCTTTTCTCAGCAAGACGGGTAAAATTCTTATTCGGCTTTCTTCGGCCGTTTTAATGATAACGATCACTTTCTCGATGGTTTATTCATTTGGTGTATTTCGGCAAGAGGTTACATTGACCATCAATCAGATGATTTGGATTCACGGTTTTGTCAACGCGTTTGCTGTTATATTGCCCGCTCTCATTGGATGGAGAATAGAAGCTACGAAGCCTTTTGATGCAGACAGCGTAAAGACATTCAGCCGTATCTACGGAAAAAGAAGGATTGGAAAAGACTTTTTAGCTAACATTCAAGCTGAAAATAACGCTCAATACAGAGGGCTTGTGGATGATATGGGAATCCTTCGTTCAAAAGATTTTTCACCGGAAAATCTGGCGCCGTTCATTCTATCGTTTTATGAACAAACCATTGATTATGATGTAAAGGCAAAAGTGACGTGGAGCACATGGTTTCGGCCGTTTGCAATTGTTTACGAATGGTTCAGCAGAAGAACCGGCCAAATACATCTGTCGACGAACCCAGACTGGTATAGGATGTACAGCACGATAAAGGGTGTCAATTCGAAAAAAGACGGAAGAAACAAAGTGCGTGCCTGGATCAGAACAAATGAGAAAAACGAAACCATTTTTACCGCTCTATATTCAGTGTATCGTTCAAATGGAGAAGGGTATATGAACATCTCCCTCCCGCTTCCGTTCAGCAGCATGACAGGTATTTTAAAGCCTTATCATCATCAGGAGAAGCTGGTTTTGACGAGCAGGCGTAGAAAAAGCGGAGCTGGAGATGAGGGGATTTATCTGCAAACCAGAGCGGGAACTTGTCCGCTGCCTTTGTCTGAAACCTTTCTGATAGAAGCTGCGCATGACAACAGATTAACCGCCATTCATCACATGTGGCTGTTTGGAATAAAATTTCTAACTGTTCATTACAGCATTACACATATTGCCCGCCCAAATGAAAGAACCTAACATAAAGAAGAGGCTTCGGCTGAAAGCTGTTTGACGATTCAATCAGCCACATTCCCATTCTGCGCATCTAGACGGGAAAGGAAGGATATTATGATGTTGTTTATCAGTAGTTTTCTGATTTTTTGGCTGGCTGCGGGATTTGCAGTAGGAATGAAACAACTGTATGTCGATCAGCTGTTTGATAAAGATGTGATCGAAAGGCTGGAAAAAGAGGCGGATGTTCATGGACGCGCTGACCGGTTTATCAAACACCGTGTCCTTTACATCGCAGCAGTGACATTAAGCGGGTTTATCGCTGTTTATCGTGAAGTGAAAACAATCCCGCAAAAGCGAAAAATAAGAAAAATTGAAAAAAACATCATGAAACTGAATAAAGCAAAGAAAAGAAGAATGAAAAGAAGGTAAAAACGCACAGGCCAAAGGGCAGGTGTGTTTTTTTCTGTTTGATATGGGAATTGGGAAAAAGGTGGTGCCAACTTACTTTTCATAAATTCAGAAATGAGAAGAACAGCGCCCGGGCTAATGGTATATAATATTGTGAATTTAACAAAAATTTAACAAGGAGGATGAGAGAATTCGTGCTAAAGCCTCAAAGAAACCGACATCCTGTTTATTTGGACTTAGAGGCGGAGTAGATGAAACCGGCCAAAGTATCCCTGCTCCGCCGTTTGCTCCATTCCTTGAAGCATGTTGATTGTAACATAGCCAAATGTTTTCCATCAACTCTTAAAATTGTAAAAATATTGTTTATTTTTGTGGTGTTCACTCCGATTTCTTCAATATATGCTGAAGATGTATATCAGAATTTTGAGGAATTAAAAAACAATGAAGATCCTTCTGATTACGGCATTGTTACGAAGGAAACCGGCAGCCCTGTCCTTGTTTTAGCCATTCATGGAGGAGGTATTGAAGGCGGGACAAGTGAAATAGCGAGAGAGCTCAGCAAAGAGTACTCGATGTATTTATTTGAAGGCTTGAAATCGTCAGGAAACTCAGTGCTGCATATTACGAGCACGCATTTTGATGAGCCACGGGCCCTGAAGATGGCGGGAAGTCATGAATATGTCATTTCATTGCACGGATATGCAGAAGAAGATCAGCAGATCGAAGTCGGCGGTACAGATCGCGTAAGAGCGGCAGATTTAGTTGAGAAACTAAAAAATGCCGGTTTTCCTGCTGTATTGCTCAGTACGGACCATCCGCATGCAGGCATAAGTCCGAATAACATTGCAAACAAATCAAAAACAGGCCTGAGCATCCAGCTAGAAATGAGCACAGGTTTTAGAAAATCTTTGTTCGGCATTTTTTCCTTAGAAAGCAGATCTGTTACCCAAAATGAGAGGTTTTATGATTTTACAGAAGTGATATCCAGTTTTTTAAAAAGTAACTACTGAAAAATAGGAGGCGACAAGGCAGCCTCCTATTCCTCATGCTTCTCATTCGTAACGTCAGGAAACAGCTCATCTGCGGCTTCTGTTTGATATTGCAGAGTGTTATCCTTGGCTGTCAGTTCATTTCGAAAGGTTTCATCCAGCACATTTTCCAGCAAATACCGATGAAAAAAGTATTCAAAAACAGTAAGACAGGCAGCGGAAAGAAGAGCGGCTGCAAACGGTGGGAAATCGTTTCTTGTTTGAGTTAAAACAAAGACCCAAAGAATAACGAATGAAAGTCCAAAGTCAGCCAATGAAGCTGTAATATTGTTTGTTCTCGGAAGAACGATCATGTCACCGGAAAGGTATGATACAAAACCTAAGAAAAATGCAATAAACAGCACGCTTAAAAAGGGCGCGTGATAGACTCTGTCCAAAATTACATATAAAAGGGCGAGAGTGAAAGCAATCTTTGAAGCAAGTGCAATGATATGTTTCATTTGACCACCTAAATTGTTATTTTTGAGGAAACTCCTAGCAAGTAAGGCCATGTTTGTTACAGTCATTATTTTGAACAAACCGATTTTGTTTACACTGGTATTTTTTTCTGGCTGTATGGAACTTTCTTGGTAAAAGAACGTACATATGGATGATCAGCTTTCGAGGAGGAATGATTTGTGGAGATAAAAGGAATCAATCACTTGTTATTTTCAGTTTCTCATCTGGATACATCGATTGATTTTTATCGAAATGTGTTTGGTGCCAAGCTGCTGGTAAAGGGGAGAACAACAGCATATTTTGATTTAAATGGCATCTGGCTTGCACTTAATGAAGAACCTGACATTCCGAGAAATGACATTAAGGCGTCTTATACCCATATTGCTTTTACCATTGAAGAGCGGGAGTTTGAGGACATGTCAGCAAAATTAAAAAGGTTTCATGCCAATATTCTGCCTGGCAGAGAACGAGATGAACGCGATCGAAAATCGCTTTATTTTACCGACCCTGACGGCCACAAATTTGAATTTCATACCGGAACCCTTCAAGACAGGCTTCGTTATTATAAACAGGAAAAAACGCATATGGAATTTTATGATTAAAACAAACTCGAAATATCACACAGAACATATACATAAATCTCATGTATGGTAAAAATATGGTGAAGGGGGGATGTAGTTGAAAATAAAAATCTTAACTTTATCGGCAGTTTTGATGTGTTTTTTTGGCGTTGGCAGTACCCATGTGACAGCTTTAGATTTTGAGCATAAAACAGACTTTATTTTAAATGACAGTACAAAATCTTTTGTTTTGGAAAATATCAGTGATGTTCCGGCAATCGACTATTTTTTAGGCTATCAGTTTACGATCTTGGGGGCCAATACTTGCTCAGTTGAGATTAAACTTCAGCGGCTGGGGCTTACGGGGGATTATACTACGCTGAGCACGAAGCAATTCAGCGGCAGCTGGTTAGATTTTAGAGCTCAGGATAAGGTTTCTATTGACCCATTTCATCGATACCGTATATTTGCCGAAGAGCATTCAGAATACTGCACAAGTGTTCGAGTAAAGGGCAGTTATGGTATAGAATACTTTCATTTTGATTAAAGCTCACGACGATTAAGGAAGTGAGCTGTTTTTTAGTATATGTTGAACTAACTAAACTATGTACTAAATTTTCATAAAATTCAGTTGTCGCGCTCCTTAAATGAACATGAAGCCTTATCATTCCACGACCTCAGAAAATGAAACGTTTTTAAGAAGATAACGTCTAATGTTTTAAACAGACAACATTCATAAAAGTTTCCTAAAGGAAAGAAAATTTCTTGACTTCAACAATCTTTTGGTGGATAATTATGGTGTAAACATGATATTCTTTTTCCTCCTATTCAGGCTCGCACCTAAAAGTTAGGGCGGGCCTGCTTTTTTTGAACAATAAACCCCCTCTCCATAAAGGAAGAGGGGGTTGTTTCATGCATCTAATAGATCAATAGATTAATGGACGGTTCTGAATACGCCAATCACTTTCCCTAGAATGCTGACATTCTGCAAGATGATAGGTTCCATCGTTGGGTTTTCAGGCTGTAAGCGAATGTGAGTATCCTCTTTATAGAAACGTTTTACCGTAGCTTCATCATCTTCTGTCATCGCAACTACAATTTCCCCGTTGTTCGCTGTGTTTTGCTGTTTAACGATGACATAATCCTTATCGAGAATACCAGCGTCAATCATACTGTCTCCCATAATCTCCAGCATAAACACATGCTCGTCAGGGGGAACCATTCGGTCTGGAAGCGGAAAATATTCTTCAATATTTTCTACTGCTGTAATAGGAGATCCCGCCGTGACTTTCCCGATGACCGGCACATTAACGACCTGGCTTTGCGGAATGTCTACTTCTTCATCAAGAATTTCTATAGCTCTTGGTTTTGTCGGATCCCGTCTGATCAGCCCTTTTGTTTCCAAACGGGCCAAGTGACCGTGGACAGTTGAACTAGAAGCAAGCCCGACAGCCTCTCCGATCTCTCTCACGGAAGGCGGATATCCTTTTGATTTAACCTCTGCTTTAATAAAACGGAGGATATCAAGTTGCCTTTTTGATAGCTTCGTCATTTTTTGCACCTCAAAACGTCGATTTTAAGAAGATTATAGCATGATTTTCCTTACAGTACAAACATAGGTTCGAAAAACAATTGACAGAAACGTTTGTTCGTATATACTGAAATTATAAAAAAGCGAACAAACATTCCTGTTGGAGGTTATGATCATGAGTAAAGAATCTATTATTTTTGTCGGTCTGTTCACAGTGATTTTGAGCGCGGTTATCCTTTTGCTGTCATATACAAGCAGCGGCCAGGAGCTTAATCAGTATGTTAAAATAGAAGTTCAGCAAGGCGATACACTATGGTCAATTGCTGATCAGGTAGCAGATAAAAAAAAGATAAACAAAAGTGAATTTATTGAATGGGTAGCTGATAACAATCATCTTCAGACGTCTGATATTCAGCCGGGAGATGAATTGGTGATTCCGTTGAAAAAGAAGCATCAGGATGCATATGAATTGGCAACTGTAAGATAGAGAGGATAGATAGAAAAAATGAAAGCACTCATTTATGCCCGCGTAAGTACAAATAAAGAACAGCAGGAGACTTCATTAAAGCGGCAGGAGGAGGAGCTTACAGCGATTGCAGCCGAGAACGGCATGGAAGTCGTCAAAGTGATTTCTGAAAAAGCCAGCGGATATGAAATGGACCGGGACGGTGTATTTGAGCTGCTTGATGAGATCAAGAATTCAGGAATTGATGTTATTTTGGTTCAGGATGAGACTAGGCTTGGGCGGGGAAATGCAAAAATCGCACTGCTTCATTGTATCTACAGAGAAGGTGTGAAAGTCTATACAACAGCTCACAGAGGTGAACTGGAGTTATCGGAGGCTGACTCGATGGTGCTGGAGATCGTCAGCATTGTGGAAGAGTACCAGCGGAAAATTCACAACATGAAAATCAAGCGGGGAATGAAGCGTGCAGTAAAAAACGGGTTTAAACCGCAAAAAAACTTGAAAAACCAACATGAAAACAGCGGAAAAGAAAGAATAGAGGTACCAATCTCAGAGATCGTCCGCCTAAGAGCGAATAAACTGACGTTCGCAGAAATCGCGGCTACGCTAAGAGGGTTTGGCTATGATGTGTCTAAAGCGACCGTCCACCGGCGGTTTCAGGAATACATAGAGAATGAAGAGACAGCCGAGTGAATCAGTTGTAAAACTCTTTTTGATCTAGTACTATATAGACAAAATGCAATAAAGGAGTTTAACATGATTTCAAACGCAAAAATTGCAAGAATTAATGAACTTGCTGCCAAAGCCAAAGCTGGCGTTATTACAGAAGAAGAAAAAGCCGAACAGCAAAAGCTCCGTCAAGAGTACCTGAAAGGGTTTCGCTCTTCTATGAAAAACACTTTAAAAAGTGTGAAAATCATTGACCCAGAAGGCAATGATGTAACACCAGAAAAACTAAAAAGAGAACAAAGAAATAATAAACTTCACTAATATAAGAGGAATACGGAAATATCGTATTCCTCTTTTGTATATACTATAAGCAAAACTTTTATGTGACAAAATTCAACAAGTTTCTCTCAAATTTAAGCTGAAACAGTTGAGAAAAAGTCGTCAGACATTTATGATGTAAGGGTACAACACATAAGGAAGGGGATTTTTATGGATACAATTGAAAAGAAATCAGTTGCTACCATTCGCACACTGTCAATAGACGCTATTGAAAAAGCAAATTCTGGTCACCCAGGGATGCCAATGGGGACCGCTCCAATGGCATACACACTGTGGACAAAATTTATGAACGTAAGTCCGGCAAACCCTGGCTGGTTTAACCGTGACCGTTTTGTTTTATCTGCTGGACACGGATCAGCACTTTTATACAGCATGCTTCATTTAAGCGGGTTTGATCTTAGCATCGAAGATCTTAAGGGATTCCGCCAATGGGGCAGTAAAACACCTGGACACCCGGAATTTGGACATACTGCCGGTGTTGATGCAACAACAGGTCCGCTTGGCCAAGGAATTGCCATGGCGGTCGGAATGGCTATTGCTGAACGCCATTTAGCGGAAACTTACAACCGTGATTCATTTAACGTAGTCGATCATTATACATACAGTATTTGCGGTGATGGTGATTTAATGGAAGGTATTTCTTCTGAAGCCGCTTCACTCGCAGGCCATCTTCAGCTTGGCCGTCTGATCGTATTATACGATTCTAATGACATCTCTCTCGATGGAGATCTTGACCGTTCATTCTCTGAAAACGTGAAGCAGCGTTTTGAGGCCATGAATTGGGAAGTTCTTTATGTTGAGGATGGAAACAACATTGAAGAATTAACAGCGGCTATTGAAAAAGCACGCCAAAATGAAAAGAAACCTACATTAATTGAAGTGAAAACGACAATCGGTTTTGGTTCACCTAACCGTGCCGGCACATCCGGTGTTCACGGTGCGCCGCTTGGTAAAGAGGAAAGCAAGTTAACAAAAGAAGCTTACGCGTGGACGTATGAAGAGGATTTCTACGTTCCGTCAGAAGTATATGAGCATTTCGCTGCAGCGGTTAAAGAATCAGGCGAGAAAAAAGAACAGGAATGGAATGCCCAATTCGCTAAATATAAAGAGGTTTATCCTGAACTTGCTGAACAGCTTGAGCTGGCAATCAAAGGAGAGCTTCCGAAGGACTGGGATCAAGAGGTTCCTGTTTATGAAAAAGGAAGCAGCCTGGCATCCCGTGCATCTTCCGGTGAAGTTCTCAACGGACTTGCGAAAAAAATTCCTTTCTTTGTCGGAGGTTCTGCTGACCTAGCGGGGTCAAACAAAACGACAATTAAAAATGCCGGTGATTTTACAGCGGTTGATTACTCAGGCAAAAACTTCTGGTTTGGTGTTCGTGAATTTGCGATGGGTGCAGCCTTAAATGGCATGGCGCTTCATGGCGGACTTCGTGTATTCGGCGGAACTTTCTTTGTCTTCTCTGATTACTTGCGTCCAGCGATTCGCCTTGCAGCATTAATGGGTCTTCCTGTCACATATGTCTTCACACATGACAGTATTGCGGTAGGTGAAGACGGCCCGACGCACGAGCCTGTTGAACAGCTTGCTTCACTCCGTGCGATGCCTAATCTTTCCTTGATCCGTCCTGCAGACGGCAATGAGACAGCAGCAGCATGGAAGCTTGCAGTGCAAAGCACTGATCAGCCAACAGCGCTGGTACTGACACGCCAAAACCTTCCTACGATCGACCAAACAGCTGAAGAAGCGTTGGCGGGAGTAGAAAAAGGTGCATATGTCGTATCTAAATCTAAAAACGAAACACCTGACGCTCTTCTCATCGCTTCAGGCTCTGAAGTAGGTCTTGCGATTGAAGCGCAGGCTGAACTGGCAAAAGAGAATATCGATGTTTCTGTTGTCAGCATGCCTTCAATGGACCGTTTCGAGAAACAATCTGATGAATACAAAAACACTGTCCTCCCTGCAGATGTGAAAAAACGCCTTGCGATTGAAATGGGTGCATCATTTGGCTGGGGCAAATACACAGGGCTTGAAGGAGATGTGCTTGGCATAGACCGATTCGGTGCATCTGCTCCTGGCGAAACCATCATCAACGAATACGGCTTCTCAGTTCCAAACGTAGTGAATCGAGTTAAAGCATTACTTAATAAGTAAGTCTTTCAAAGAGGATGAGTCAAATCATCCTCTTTTTCTTGTTTATCCGACAAAAATAGTATTGGCTGTTTAACAGTAATAGACAATTCTTTCTTTTCTTCTTTTGTATAATAGAGAGCAAATGAAATGCTGCCGCAAAAGGGGATGAAAAGATGGAACGTCACTACTATACGTACCTGATAAAAGAGGAATTTGCCAATCACTATTTCGGGCGGGAATCGGTTATGTTTGAGCTGTTTCAAGACTATCATTGGACAAGCCTGACAAAGCAGCAGTATGAAATGACAGAGAAACAGATTCAATATATTACACAGCCAATCCCGATTTTACATATGCATCAGCGGTTAAAAATGAATCTAAACAATGCGGATTACAGGCAGCTGGATTATATTTATAGATTAGCTTTGCCGAAAGCCAAAGGCCATGCGACGTTTATGATGAAGGAGCACATGATAGAAATTGTAGCTTCGGGGGATTACGAGGCAGAAACGATTTTCTTTGAAGTGTTGAGAAAAGTAAGCCCTTGCTTTCTAGCAATGGATTTCAATTCGAAGCGGTATGGATGGCTAAATCCGGTGAAAGAAAGAAATTTTGTCTAAAACCGAAGAAAAAGAGATGTAAATGTTGTATAATAGCTTTTGGTTTAGTACACTTTAAACTAGACAACATGAAGGAGGAAATAAAATGACTTTATGGGTTGGCATCCTAGTGGGCGTTGTTGCATTGCTCATAGGTGTTGCACTCGGGTTTTTTATTGCTCGTAAATATATGATGAGCTACCTTAAAAAGAATCCGCCTATTAATGAACAAATGTTACGCATGATGATGATGCAAATGGGAATGAAACCTTCTCAAAAGAAAATCAATCAAATGATGAAAGCCATGAATAATCAAACGAAATAATACGTAAAGATTATGATATAGAGAAACATGGTTATAAAATAAAAAACCCTTATACGGGTTTTTTATTTTGCAATCAATCATCACCCGCTACTGCTCGAAGGCGCTGCTTTTGATATTGTATGAGAAGATGGTCAAGCTCCTGACTGAGCTCTATCGTAATATGAGATGTCATTCCGTTCGCCATGACAATTTGCAGCAGCTCTGCTCTTTTTTTTTCGATTTCATTTAATAGATGCTCTCTAATCACAGGGATGTATCCTTTCATACATTAGATCTTCAAAGTGAATGTTTATATTATATCCATATTTATACTAATTTTCAAATGAGAAGGAGTACAATATCTCAATGTCAAATTAAATTATATAAGTTTTTTCTAAAAATAGAAATCCTTCAAGTGAAAGTGTTAAAAAAATGAAATGATTTTGTCATAACTTGAAGGAATGTCAAATCATGAAGGGATGATGACATGGGAGACGTGAATTATTTTTTGACATTTGGAGCGGGATTCCTATCCTTTATTTCACCTTGCTGCCTGCCGCTTTACCCAGCTTTCTTGTCATATATTACAGGGGTCAGCATGGATGATGTGAAAACAGAAAAACTGCTGCTGCAGAAAAGAAGCTTGTTTCATACTTTGTGTTTTTTGCTTGGCTTTTCAGTCATTTTTATCGCTTTAGGCTATGGAACATCTTTTATTGGCAGCCTGTTTAGGGATTATCACGATGCGATTCGGCAAATTGGCGCGTTGCTTATTATTTTGTTCGGTTTCATTACGCTTGGCGTGTTCCGGCCGGAGGCGATCATGAAAGAACGCAGAATCCATTTTAAGCACAAACCAAGCGGGTTTTTAGGTTCCGTCTTAATCGGAATGGCATTTGCGGCGGGATGGACGCCCTGTACCGGTCCGATATTAGCGGCTGTTATCACACTTGCAAGCACAAATCCAGGCTCAGCGGTGCCGTACATGATGTTATATGTACTCGGTTTTGCTGTTCCGTTTCTTTTATTGTCTTTTTTTATCACAAAGCTGAAGTGGATAAGAAAGAACCAGCTTTTAATCATGAAAGCAGGCGGCGTTTTGATGATTGTGATTGGTGTGCTGTTATTCTTTGATTGGATGAGCCTGATTATTATTTTGCTGTCTGATCTGTTTGGAGGATTTACTGGTTTTTGACGGTAAATTACTTTTGCACTACTACTAATCCTTTTGTTTTTGGTACAATAAGACTATTATCTGTGGAAATCGATTTTTGGAGGGGAATATGACAAGAGTTTTAGTTGTAGACGACGCCAAGTTCATGAGAGTGAAAATCAGAGAGATCTTGGAAGAGGCAAATTATATAATCGCAGGCGAAGCGGCGGACGGTGAGCAAGCAGCGGACCTGTATAAAAAACTGCGGCCGGACATCGTGACAATGGATATTACTATGCCAGTGAAAAATGGTATTAAGGCTCTTCGTGATATCTTAACCTTTGATCCTAAAGCGAAGGTCATCATGTGCACTGCCATGCGCCAGCAAAGAATTGTATCTGAAGCGATTGAACTGGGAGCAAAGGACTTTATTGTTAAGCCGTTCGAGGAAACAAAAGTGTTAGAAGCTGTTAGCCGTGTTATGGGACATTAAAGTCATTTCTTTTCAAAATGGTTTTTTTTATTGTTTTGGAGTATAGTATATAGTATCAACACTCCGAGAAACAAAGGAATGATAAGTATGATGATTATAGTTTCATCGATTATTGCTGTGTTAATGGCTGTAGCTGTAATGGTGGTCAGAATTAAGTCCTCTGACAAGCCCGTTTCACCGAAAAAAATCATTCTTCCGCCGATTTTTATGAGTACGGGAGCGTTAATGTTTTTATTTCCGGTATTTTGGGTAACTGGTGCAGAGTTTTTAGAAGCGATCACTTTAGGCGTGATTTTCTCTATTTTTCTCATCAAAACTTCTAAGTTTGAAATTAAAAATAATGAAATTTACATGAAACGCTCTAAAGCATTTGTATTTATATTAGTCGGTCTTTTAGTGATCAGGATCGTGATGAAATCGATCTTAAGCACATCGATTGACTACGGCGCACTGAGCGGAATGTTTTGGATTCTGGCTTTCGGTATGATTGTGCCGTGGAGAATCGCCATGTATTTATCATACCGAAAACTTCATAACGAGCTGCAGTCAGCTAATATTCAAATGAATTAAAAAACCTTTCCTCCTGTCAGGAAAGGTTTTTTATTTAAGAAGGGCTTGATAAGGTTCGAGATCGATTTTTTTGTCTCGCAGATGCCTTTTTAAGAAGGTATGGTCTCTTTTAGGAGTTGCGAGAATATAGCCTCTGATCATCAGTTGCTGATCAATCTTTGATACCTTTTCTTTTAATGCAAGCTCACCGATTTTACCTGCGATTTTGGCTTTTGCTGCATCTCTGAACAGCTCCGGAACCGGAGATACCAATTCATTCAGAAATTGTTTGTTTTCATCGCTCCACAAGTGCCTGCTGTTTTTGATATAGTAATCCTGCCAATCAAGCTCTGACCTGCCGTCTTCTTTTGGTAAACGCTTTAGAAATTTTCGAAACATAAAAAAACCGCCGATTGATAATAAGACAACCATCATGATCACCCAAAACAGAATAAACCACAAAAACCAGCCTTCCAGCATCAATCATTCCCCCTTATTCTAACCATATTGTATACGAAGAGAGATTAGAAGAACACAGTAAAAAAAGAATAGAAAAAAGTGATAGACGTCTAGTCAAAAGAGATAGTAGATCATATTCTATTGTATAGTGAATCTGCTATTTGGCCATGGGAGAGTCACTAGAGGGTATTTGACGATAAATGGACGGAAAAAAAGTCACTTTCATAATAGGGGATGAAAGTGACTTTTTATGTTAGCTGAGAGGAAATTGAAGAGAAAAAGAAGAACCATCTTCTGTTTCTTTATTGACGGCAACTGTGAGTATTTGATTTTCACATTCGGTTTGAATGGTTTTGTCATTTAAATAAAAAGGAAGCATCATTTGTTTTTCAATAGTCTGTCCTGACGATTTGACCGTTAAGATGAAATCGCATCCAGACAGGGTAACCGTTACTTGTGTCGGCTTTAAAAAAGTCAGATCCGCTTCAATAATATACTGCTGACTTGTTTCATATAAATCAATAGGCAATGTTTCGTCGTACCAGGCGAAGGGGTCTTCAAAAAATTGCCGAAGCCATTCATCCATACCATCGAAATCATTAGCATCATTACGTTTTGAATGGGTCATGGAAGCATTCCTCCACATATCAACCTTGCTTTACATCATATGCGGAGGATCGGAAATGGGTGAACGCATAAAAAAAACAGACACTAAGGTCTGCTTTTCTTACATATCATGGCTTGAGTTATGCTTCTGTCTTGTGTGGTTTCGGTTCTTCACTTTTTTGCTTCCACTGAGAGGCTCCGGCTGACCCGGATTGTGTCCTTTAGGGGCGTTTTTATGCATATCTTTACTTGTATTTTTATTGGTCATAAAATAGAACCTCCTTAAAAGAGTCCGGTGTTATTGATTGGTTTTTCTTTTTTTATTATTTTGGCGTTCAGCTTCAGTCAGTACAAGCTGGTCGTTTTCGACGTAGCCGGCGCCTTTGCCTTGGCTTTTCGCGTCATTCATTCCGTTAATTACGTGATTCGCTTTTCTTTTAACCATCATTATCACCTCAATCATAATATGGCTCCTTTTGTTGCGTTATATGAGAGAGCATAAACAGTAATAATTACCGGTACATTTGTCCGATAAGCCGAACTTATTGTATTTAATAAAAACATTGATATTTACTTATGTATGATTTTGTTTTAATATGAAATTGTGAGAAAATTGTGATGGAATTTACGTTCATCTGAGAATGATCTGATCTGAAGGGGGATTTTGGAGAATGGCAAACGAGCAAAAAACTGCAGCAAAAGACGTTTTCCAAGCGAGAAAAACGTTTACTACAAATGGGAAAACATATCATTACTACTCTTTAAAAGCGTTAGAAGATTCAGGTATCGGGAAGGTTTCGAAGCTTCCTTATTCCATCAAAGTTCTTTTAGAATCAGTATTACGTCAAGTTGACGGATTCGTCATCAAAAAAGAACACGTGGAAAATTTGGCAAAATGGGGAACTGCCGAATTAAAGGAAATCGACGTTCCGTTCAAACCGTCTCGTGTTATTTTACAAGACTTCACAGGGGTTCCGGCAGTAGTAGACCTTGCTTCACTGCGTAAAGCGATGGCAGCTGTCGGCGGAGATCCTGATAAAATTAACCCTGAAATTCCTGTTGATCTCGTTATCGACCACTCTGTACAGGTTGATAAAGCGGGAACAGAAGATGCGTTAGCTATTAATATGGACTTGGAATTCGAAAGAAATGCAGAGCGCTACAAATTTTTAAGCTGGGCAAAGAAAGCGTTTAATAACTATCAGGCAGTGCCGCCTGCAACAGGTATCGTGCACCAGGTAAACCTAGAGTTCCTGGCAAGTGTCGTCCATGCCATTGAAGAAGACGGCGAGCTTGTAACGTATCCTGATACGCTTGTCGGAACAGACTCACATACTACAATGATTAACGGTATCGGCGTTCTCGGCTGGGGTGTCGGCGGAATTGAAGCTGAAGCGGGAATGCTTGGACAGCCTTCTTACTTCCCAGTTCCTGAGGTAATCGGCGCGAAACTTGTCGGCAAGCTTCCAAACGGAACAACAGCTACTGACTTGGCGTTAAAAGTGACACAGGTGCTGCGTCAAAAAGGCGTTGTCGGCAAGTTTGTTGAATTCTTCGGACCGGGAATTGCTGAACTGCCGCTTGCGGATCGTGCAACAATTGCGAACATGGCTCCGGAATACGGCGCTACATGCGGTTTCTTCCCAGTAGATGAAGAAGCGCTCAACTACTTGCGTCTGACAGGCCGTGATCCTGAACATATTGATGTTGTTGAAGCATACTGCAGAAGTAATGGCTTGTTCTACACTCCTGATGCTGAAGACCCTCAATTTACTGATGTGGTTGAAATTGACCTGTCGCAAATTGAAGCAAACTTATCAGGTCCAAAGCGTCCTCAGGATTTAATCCCGCTTTCTGCTATGCAGGAAACATTTAAAAAGCATTTGGTCAGCCCTGCTGGTAACCAAGGATTCGGTTTAAATGCTGAAGAAGAAGATAAAGAAATTAAGTTTAAACTCCTTAACGGCGAAGAAACAGTTATGAAAACGGGTGCAATCGCCATTGCTGCGATTACAAGCTGTACGAATACATCAAACCCGTACGTTCTGATCGGCGCCGGACTAGTAGCGAAAAAAGCGGTTGAATTAGGGCTTAAGGTACCTAATTACGTGAAAACGTCACTTGCACCAGGTTCTAAAGTCGTTACAGGATATCTTGTGAATTCAGGCCTTCTTCCATACATGAAAGAGCTTGGTTTTAACCTCGTTGGGTACGGATGTACAACATGTATCGGAAACTCAGGTCCGCTTTCACCAGAAATTGAAGAAGCAGTTGCGAAAAATGATCTTCTGATTACGTCTGTCCTTTCCGGAAACCGTAACTTTGAAGGGCGTATTCACCCGCTTGTTAAAGGCAACTATCTTGCTTCACCGCCGCTTGTTGTGGCATATGCGCTGGCTGGAACGGTAAACATTAACCTGAAAACCGATCCGATCGGTGTGGGCAAAGATGGTCAAAACGTATACTTTAACGACATTTGGCCGTCAATGGACGAAATTAATTCACTTGTTAAGCAAACTGTTACGCCTGAGCTCTTCCGCAAAGAGTATGAAACGGTATTTGACGATAACAAGCGCTGGAACGAGATTGAAACAACAGATGAAGCATTATATAAATGGGATAGTGAGTCAACTTACATTCAGAACCCGCCATTCTTCGAAGAAATGTCTGTTGAACCAGGAAAGGTTGAGCCATTAAAAGGCCTGCGTGTTGTCGGTAAATTCGGCGATTCAGTCACAACTGACCATATTTCTCCTGCAGGGGCAATCGGAAAAGACACGCCTGCCGGTAAGTACTTGCAAGAGAAAGGTGTTTCTCCTCGTGACTTTAACTCCTACGGTTCCCGCCGCGGTAACCATGAAGTCATGATGAGAGGAACATTTGCAAACATCCGCATCAAAAACCAAATTGCGCCGGGTACAGAAGGTGGATTTACAACGTACTGGCCGACTGGTGAAGTAACATCGATCTATGATGCGTGTATGAGATACAAAGAAGATAAAACCGGTCTTGTCGTATTAGCTGGAAAAGACTATGGTATGGGTTCTTCACGTGACTGGGCTGCAAAAGGAACAAACCTTCTTGGCATCAGAACGGTAATTGCCGAGAGCTTTGAAAGAATTCACAGAAGCAACCTTGTATTCATGGGTGTGCTGCCGCTTCAATTTAAACAAGGTGAAAATGCGGAAACACTCGGCTTAACTGGTAAAGAAATCATCGAGGTAGATGTTGATGAAAGCGTACGCCCTCGTGATATCGTTACAGTAAGAGCAATTGATGAAGACGGAAATGTAAAAACATTTGAAGCACTTGTCCGCTTTGATAGTGAAGTTGAAATTGATTACTACCGCCATGGCGGTATCCTGCAAATGGTGCTTCGCGATAAAATGAAGCAATCCTGATGAATCAATAGGAAGAGAAGGCATTAAGCTTTCTCTTCTTTTTATGACAAAGTGTGCTGCGGAGGTGGCATATGCTGAAAAAATGGCTCGCAGGGATTCTGCTTATCGTGCTTGCCGGTTATATGGGATGGAATTTGTATCAAACATACAGCAAAAAAGAAGTGGGGATTGAAGAGGGACAGCAAGCACCTAATTTTTCTTTGAAAACGCTATCAGGAGAGAAAAGTTCCTTACAGGACACAAAAGGCAAAAAAGTGCTGCTCAATTTCTGGGCAACTTGGTGTAAACCGTGCCGTCAAGAAATGCCAGCGATGGAACAGCTGCAAAAAGAGCACGCTGACGAACTTGCGGTTGTTGCGGTTAATTTCACTTCAGCTGAGAAAAGCGAAAAACAGGTTCAGGCGTTTGCTGATACCTATGACTTAACGTTTCCCATCTTGATTGATAAAAAAGGGATTAATGCTGACTATAATGTGATGTCATACCCAATGACGTATATCTTAGATGAAAAAGGCGTCATACAAGACATACACATTGGCACCATGACAAAAAAAGAAATGGAACAAAAACTGGATCTTGATTAGATTCAGTTTTTTTATGTTCAGATATGCTTACAAGTTTTCAGAATTGGAAAAAATAAAAGAATATGCGGAGGTGAGAAGAGTGAAGAAGATGAGAAAGCGTTCTTTTCATGAGCTCGTCATGGAAAACAAAAAAGAGCTGATGACCAATACAGAGTATTTAAATCAGCTTGAGGAAAAGCTTGAACAGCGATTTAAGCAAAAATAACCTTTAATTTGTATTCATGTTTACCCCTCCTTTTGAGAATCCTATCTGTTGAGGAGGGATAAACATGGGAAACAACAAGAAAAACGGTCAGCCTCAATATGCTCCAAGCCACTTGGGTACAAAGCCTGTGAAATATAAAGCCAATAAAGGGGAAAAAATGCATGATACTTCCGGGCAGCAGCCTATCATCATGCAGACAAAAGGCGAGTAACGCCGAACAGAGTTTATTTCTAGGAGGTACATCCGAATGACGAATAACCAAAATCAATATCAGCAGCAGCCAAAACCTGATGATCGTTCTGATAATGTAGAAAAATTGCAGGATATGGTTCAAAACACAATTGAAAACATAGAAGAAGCAGAAGAATCAATGGAGTTTGCTTCGGGAGAAGATAAGCAGCGCATCAAAGAAAAAAATGCAAGACGCGAACAGAGCATCGAAGCTTTTCGCAATGAAATTCAAGACGAGTCCGCAGCGAGAGAAAACGGATACCGCTCTTAAAAACCAGGGAAACCTGGTTTTTTTCTTTCTGATTTGATTATGGTAAAATGGGGCTAAATTGACGTTAAGGGAGCAGAGTAATCTTGCATGTATCAAAAAAAGAAATAGAAGTGCGTTATGCAGAAACAGATCAAATGGGGATTGTCTATCACGCAAATTATCTTGTGTGGATGGAGCTCGGCAGAACGGCCCTCATTAAGGACTTAGGCTTTTTATACAGTGATATGGAAAAGAAAGGCGTTCTTTCTCCAGTCGTTGATATCAATATTTCCTATAAAAAGCCGCTTCATTACGGAGAAACCGCGGTTGTGCACACATGGATAGAGGAATACAACGGCTTTAAAACCATTTATGGTTATCACATTTATAATCCGGCCGGTGAGCTTTCTATCGAAGCCACCTCATCTCATATTTGTGTGGATAAAGAAAGCTTTAAGCCTATTCAGTTCCGCAAAGCTTTCCCAGATTGGCACGCAGCATATGAAAAGGCCAAAAAATAGGGAAGTGAACGAGATATGGCGTTTGGTGTAAAACGTGAGGAACTTAACCGGTGGAAACACGCCGTGAAAAGAGGAGAAATCGCATTTTTAACACATTATTGGCTGGATGACCGGTTTCCAGAAGCAAAGACCGTGACTAAAGCCGGCTGTGCAGATATTGATAAGCTGATTCAATGGGGAGCGGCGTACGGTTTAAAAAAAGAATGGATACATAGAAAAAGTGAATTTCCTCACTTTGATCTGCTGGGTGAGACACAAAAATATATTTTGGAACAAGAAAACCTGACCGATCATCTTACACGATTTCATTTGTAAAAAAAAGAACGCACATTATGTGCGTTCTTTTTTATTGGTATTCAAAAACCGGTTCACCAGCGTCCTCTGAATAGCTGACTAGAAGGTCGTGGTTATCGAAGTACCATAGATCACTTTCTTCAATAAAGAACGTAATGCCGCCGGCTTCTGCAGTGGCTCCAGCCTCTTGTGGGGCATCTTTTGCCACTCCGAGGGAAAATCCCTTTTGAACGTTGCTACAGCCACCGTAGCGGACGAAAAAGCGAACCTGGTCTCCGCTTTCTAAATCGAGCTCTTCCTTATACCAGTTCAGTGCGTCTTCGTTAATTGTCATATTCATAACAGAACACCCCTTTGTTCTTCATTTGAATTTTCTCTATTATAAACGTATTAGGCTATTCTGTGTCAAAAGAGAAGGTTTATAACCATTTCACTTTAGGTTCTGTTTTATTGATAATTCGTTTAATGTTCGCCCGGTGTCTGTATATCACAAAAATAGTGAGCAGGGTAACGACAATCAATAAATACTTATCATGGACAAAGAGACTATATATAACAGTATAGATCCCTGTTAACATCGATGACAGAGAAACAAATTTAGTCAAGTATAAAAAGATAAAGAATACCGCAACCATCGTGATAAATAACAGAGGTGCGTAAAATAGCAAAACGCCTCCGGACGTTGCCACGGCTTTGCCGCCTTTAAATTTAGCGAAGATGGGAAACACATGGCCTAAAACTGCAAAGACTCCTGCTAGAAGCGGGTGAATATCAACATGCATGAGAAATGGCAATGCAGTTGCCAGCGTCCCTTTCAAAATATCTCCGGCTATCACGATCGAACCTGCTTTTACGCCCAGCGTACGGAATGCATTGGTAGCGCCTAAGTTGCCGCTTCCGTGCTCCCTAATATCAATTCCCTTGGCAAGCTTGCCCACAATTAAGCCAGATGGAATGCTGCCTATCAAGTAGGCCAAAATAATCAATAAAGCAATTAACATCTACATTTCTCCTTTTTCAAAGTCCCTTCTTTCTATTTTAACATGAGATATCATAATCTGATGATAAGTTTTTTTAAAGTTTGCTTGCAAATTCAATCAAACATGCATCATATTTTGATTTCTTACATTTTGATCATGTAAAATAGATGAAAAAGGAGTGGTACATGATGCAAAACCCTTCCAAAGCGGAAATTAAAGAGATTCTTGAAAGAAGCAAGCGAATTGCGGTAGTGGGGCTATCAGACCGGCCGGATAGAACGTCGCATATGGTTTCAAAAGCGATGCAGGATGCGGGCTATGAAATCATTCCCGTCAATCCTACAATTGATGAGGCACTTGGTGTCAAAGCCGTTTCATCTTTAAAAGAGATTGACGGTCCAATTGACATCGTCAATGTATTCCGGCGCTCAGAACAGCTGCCAGGCGTGGCGGAAGAGTTTTTGGAGACAGATGCCCCAGTATTTTGGGCACAGCAAGGGCTGGTAAACGAAGAGGCTTACCAGATGCTAAAGGAAAAAAACAGAACGGTTATCATGGATCTGTGCATAAAAGTGGCGCACGCTGTAACAAAATAGGTGCAGAACTGCAAAAATCCTTGTGAATTCAAGGATTTTTGCTTTTTAATTTTAAGATATTGTTTGCGTATTACGGTGAAACAGAT
Source organism: Bacillus sp. G16 (assembly GCF_021282335.1). Taxonomy (NCBI): domain Bacteria; kingdom Bacillati; phylum Bacillota; class Bacilli; order Caryophanales; family Bacillaceae; genus Bacillus; species Bacillus sp. G16. The sequence goes on from NZ_JAJSOZ010000025.1 coordinate 31,448, forward strand.
ACAATAAAGCTTGAACAGCTTTTTTTGAATACCTTGTCTAGCTGGGTTTCGGCCGTTCGATTTGCGAAGGTCTGCTGCTTTATATATAATAAACAAACATACGTTCTCATAGTGTGAAAACAGCACTAGCCGATGTTTTGCGAACTGATTCGTTAGCTCTATGTTGCGATTGCGAACATATTGGTTATAATGGGGAGTCCAAGGCAGTACCGGCTCGAGGCAAGGTTTTAACAAATACTTTATACAATTGATGCGTAACACTGAAAAAGAGAAAGACAATGTTAGTTTTTGAAAGGGGTTTGTACGTTTGGCTAGAAAACAGCAATTTGATTACAACGAAGATGCCATACAGGTGCTCGAAGGCCTTGAGGCCGTCAGGAAAAGGCCGGGTATGTATATTGGTTCTACTGACGCGCGTGGCTTGCACCACTTGGTTTATGAAATTGTAGATAACTCTGTCGACGAGGTGCTTGCCGGCCATGGAGATCACATAATCGTCAAAATACATAAAGACAACAGTATTTCTGTTCAGGATAGAGGCCGCGGCATGCCGACCGGAATGCATAAGCTCGGCAAACCAACCCCTGAAGTGATTTTAACGGTGCTTCATGCCGGAGGAAAGTTCGGCCAAGGCGGCTATAAGACAAGCGGAGGGCTGCACGGAGTTGGTGCATCAGTCGTGAATGCTTTATCTGAATGGCTGACGGTTACGATTGAGCGGGACGGTTTCGTCTATCAGCAGCGATTTGAAAATGGAGGAAAACCGGTTACATCTCTCGAAAAGATCGGCAAAACAAAAAAGACTGGAACGCTTACGCACTTTAAGCCAGATCCAACGATGTTCAGCGCAACAACTTATAATTTTGAAACGCTTTCTGAGCGCTTAAGAGAATCTGCGTTTTTGTTAAAAGGATTAAAAATTGAGCTGATTGACGAGCGCAATGACCAACATGAGGTCTTTTATTATGAGAACGGCATAGAAGCGTTTGTCGCTTACTTAAATGAGGAAAAAGACGTCTTGTCTGAAGTGGTCTCGTTTGAAGGAGAGCATCATTCAATAGAAGTAGACTTTGCGTTCCAGTTTAACGACGGCTATTCTGAAAACATTTTATCGTTTGTTAACAACGTCAGAACAAAAGACGGCGGGACTCATGAGTCAGGTGCAAAAACTGCGATGACACGTGCTTTTAATGAATATGCGAGAAAAGTGGCTTTGCTGAAAGAAAAGGATAAGAACCTTGAAGGCACTGATATAAGGGAAGGGCTTTCAGCCATTATTTCTGTCCGCATTCCTGAGGAGCTTCTTCAATTTGAGGGACAAACAAAAGGAAAGCTCGGTACTAGTGAAGCGAGGTCAGCGGTTGATGCGATTGTTTCAGAGCAGCTTGCTTACTTTTTAGAGGAAAACCGGGATACTGCAACGCTTCTTGTTAAAAAAGCAATCAAAGCGAGCCAGGCGCGCGAAGCGGCACGCAAAGCCCGTGAAGAAGCAAGAAGCGGCAAAAAACGAAAAAAATCAGAAGCGACATTAAGCGGGAAGCTGACGCCTGCGGGTTCGAGAAACCCGGCAAAGAATGAATTGTATCTCGTTGAGGGTGATTCAGCAGGCGGGTCAGCTAAGCAGGGAAGAGACCGCAGATTCCAAGCGGTTCTGCCTTTACGCGGTAAAGTCATTAATACGGAAAAAGCTAAGCTTGCTGATATCTTTAAAAATGAAGAGATCAATACGATCATTCATGCGATTGGCGGGGGTGTCGGGGCGGATTTCTCAATTGATGACATCAACTACGACAAAATCATCATAATGACAGATGCCGATACCGACGGCGCTCATATTCAAGTGCTGCTTCTCACCTTTTTCTATCGCTATATGAAGCCGCTCATTGAGCATGGCAAGGTGTTCATTGCACTGCCTCCTTTATATAAGGTCAGCAAAGGAAGCGGGAAAAAGGAAATCATTGAATACGCATGGTCTGATGAAGAGATGGATGATGTCCTGAAAAAAGTCGGAAAAGGATATACCATTCAGCGATACAAGGGTCTTGGAGAGATGAACGCAGACCAGCTGTGGGAAACGACAATGAATCCGGAGTCCCGCACGCTTGTAAGAGTCAAAATCGACGATGCGGCACGTGTAGAGAGACGTGTGACGACGTTAATGGGAGACAAAGTAGAGCCGCGCAGAAAGTGGATTGAGAAAAACGTCGCTTTCGGCTTAGATGAAGAAAGCAATATTTTAGAAAATGAAAACTTATCGGTCGCTGAGGAGGTTTAATGATTGTCACAGCCAGAATTATTTCATGATTTACCATTAGAAGAGGTCATCGGCGACCGTTTTGGACGCTACAGTAAATATATTATTCAAGACAGGGCGCTTCCTGATGCGAGAGACGGCTTAAAGCCGGTACAGCGCAGAATTCTGTATGCGATGCATACAGATGGAAACACGTTTGATAAAAACTTCAGAAAAGCAGCCAAAACGGTCGGTAACGTTATCGGTAACTATCATCCGCACGGTGACAGTTCGGTTTATGAAGCAATGGTGCGGATGAGCCAGGATTGGAAAGTGCGAAATGTGTTAATCGAAATGCACGGGAACAACGGAAGCATCGACGGAGATCCCCCGGCAGCCATGCGTTATACAGAGGCACGACTATCTCCGATTGCATCTGAGCTTCTTCGGGATATTGACAAAAATACGGTTGAATTTGTGCCGAACTTCGATGATACAAGCAAGGAGCCTGTTGTACTCCCGGCGATGTTTCCTAACCTATTGGTCAACGGATCTACCGGGATTTCTGCAGGATACGCGACCGACATTCCCCCTCATCATTTGGGAGAAGTCATTGATGCTGTCATTAAGCGTATTCAAATGCCATCTTGCTCTATTGATGAACTCATGGAAGTCATTAAAGGGCCTGATTTTCCGACAGGCGGTATTATTCAAGGCGTTGACGGCATAAGAAAAGCTTACGAAACCGGAAAAGGAAAAATTATTATCCGCGGAAAAGCTGAAATTGAAGCCATCAGAGGCGGACGTGAACAAATTGTCATTACGGAAATTCCATTTGAAGTAAACAAAGCAAATCTTGTGAAAAAAATGGACGAGTACCGCCTTGATAAAAAGGTTGAGGGCATCTCAGAGGTTCGCGATGAAACGGATCGGACAGGGCTGAGAGTGGTCATTGAACTGAAGAAAGAAGCGGATGCCAAAGGCATTTTGAATTTCTTATATAAAAATACCGATTTGCAGATCACATATAACTTTAATATGGTGGCCATTCATAACCGCCGTCCGATGCTGATGAGCCTGCCGTCTATTTTGGATGCATATATCGGCCACCAGAAGGAAGTCGTCACAAACCGGTCTGTCTACGAGCTTCAAAAAGCAAAAGACAGACATCACATCGTAGAAGGTCTCATGAAAGCTTTGTCCATTTTGGATGAAGTCATTGCAACGATCCGTTCTTCAAGCGATAAACGTGACGCTAAAAACAACTTGATAGCGAAATATAATTTTACAGAGCCTCAGGCTGAAGCCATCGTGTCATTGCAGCTATATCGTTTAACCAATACAGATATCACAGCGCTGAAGGAAGAGGCAGAAGAGCTCGGCAAAAAAATCGAAGAGCTCGAATCCATTCTGAGCAATGATAAAAAGCTGTTAAAAGTGATCACAAACAGCTTAAAAGCGCTGAAAAAGAAATATGCAGACACGAGACGCTCCGTGATTGAAGAAAAAATTGAGGAAATTAAAATTAACCTTGAAGTCATGGTAGCGTCTGAGGACGTATATGTGACCGTTACGAAGGATGGTTACCTAAAACGGACGAGCCAGCGCTCATTTGCCGCTTCCAACGGTCAGGATTTCGGAATGAAAGATACGGACAGGATGCTGCATCAGTTTGAAATGAATACGACGGATGTGCTGCTGCTCTTTACGAACAAAGGAAGCTACATCTATTGTCCGGTTCACCAGCTGCCTGATATCAGATGGAAGGACATGGGCCAGCATTTTTCAAATCTGATCACCATTGACCGTGATGAAACGATTGTAAAGGCCATACCGATAAAAGAATTTGACCCGTCGGCGTATCTATTGTTCTTCACGAAAAACGGCATGGTGAAAAAGACAGAACTCACCCATTATAAAGCACAGCGTTATTCTAAAGCGCTTGTGGCCTTAAATCTGAAGGGTGAAGACGAACTGATCGATGTGCATGTAACAAATGGGGAGAGCCAGATCTTTTTGGCCACTCACCTAGGGTACGGCCTATGGTTTGGAGAAGACGAAGTAAATGTAGTTGGCGCACGTGCGGCAGGTGTCAAAGGGATTAACCTAAAAGAAGATGACTTTGTTGTCTCCGGAGAGATCCTTCAAGAATCCGATTCAATTGTATTGTTCACTCAGCGGGGAGCGGTGAAACGCATGAGCCTTTCTGAGTTTGAAAAAACATCCCGCGCAAAACGCGGTGTCGTGATGCTAAGAGAACTGAAGAAGAACCCTCACCGAGTCGCAGCATTGTTTGCTTGCGGTCTTCATCAGCGATTTATGGCTGAAACAGAAAAAGGTGACAGAAAAGAACTGCAGGCAAAAGACTTCCGGACAAACGACAGATACAGCAATGGCTCTTTCTTTATTGATGAAGAGGAGTCAGGCAAGGTCACGGCTGTCTGGCGCCTTCATACAGAACAATAATAAAAAACCCGCTCACATTATGCGAGCGGGTTTCATTTGTTTTTTAATCAGCTTTCATGGCTGGAGAAAAGATCTGTCATGGCATGAATGACTTCGATTCCTTGCCATACAAATAAATTCAGTGCTGTGAAAGAAAATAAGCCTAAAATCACCATTCTTAAGATAAACAACATGTTTAACAGCCTCCTCATATTTTCGTTATATAATCGGGTGATGTTGAACATGAAGTTTGCCGAAATAAGACGATTGATAAAATTTGGCCAGTATAAAGCTTTTTTTCCGCTGGCGCCTGCGGGAGTAACCCGTATTTTTGCTTTCAGCGGTTATAAGCAGAACAGCCATTGCCCATAAAGCAGTCAGCGCAAATGCTCCTGTGATGGATTTCTTTTCATCATCTGCATTTTGGCCGGCTTTCATCTCATGCATTTCCTGCTGGTCGGCTACAGCTTTATAATGATGGCCAATATCAAAGGCATGGGGGATTGAGAACAAATGAAAACTGGCAATCGCCAAGAACAAGATGGACGCTTTCAGTATCGTTACCTTTTTCAAATGATCTTCCCCCCTTTAATATTACTGAATATTTTTATAATAATACCCTAATCCATCCTCAAAGTAAACCTGATTTATTAAATTTAAAAATAAAGTTCACTTTGTTAAGTATATATCTTTTTGCTTATTTTTGAAAGAGAAATTTCTTTTATTAGTGTATGTATACCCGGTCTAAGATGTGAATAAAAACGCATTTTAGATGATATGTTTGTTGTTTAGGATTTATGACTTTATGTATCAAAGGAAACAGAAAGTGTCAGGGGAGAAATTCTAATAT
>NZ_JAJSOZ010000026.1:0-34648 GCF_021282335.1 Bacillus sp. G16
TAATAAGACATAATGAATCCTCCCAACGTGCCGAAACAACGATTGGTATTATGTGAATTTATCTCTAAATAAATTTTAGAGTATTAATTTCACATTGTCAATATCAAATACATTTATATCCTAGTTAAACTGTCTTTTTACGGGCGGCTTAGCTCATTTAATATTAACTCATATGCTTAATATACTTTGCTCCATATTACCTAGTAAACAGTTTTTCTTTGTTGTAATCCTCAGCATAAGTATTAAATTCCTCCTCTTGTTTATGCACTTTTTCATAAACTGAATTTATTTTTTCAATTTGCTCTGCAAGCTGAACGAATGTCGCCTTTTTATCCATTATCTGCTTGTATAAATCTTTGTCATACGAAATAGCCTTATTCTATTTATGACACATTGTGTCGATGCGGCATATCTTTTTCCACGAAATCGATTACGCGATTTGCTTTTTCTCTCACTTTCTTATCCTTAACATCTTCAGCTGATTTTTTTTGCTGATTCAAATTCTTTTTTACAATCAGTAATACTGTCTTTTTCTGCTTCCAAATGTTTCTTGCGCTGGTTTGCATTATTTAATGCCTGATTGGCTATTGAGGCAAATTTTGAGTAATAATCTATATTTAAATTAAGCAAACTGTCGCAAAACTTCCGCTCTATATTTTCCATTTTTCATTACCAGTTTTCACTCTTTTTGAAACAACTTTTCCATTTGTACAGTTTTTCCATCGAATCATGAAGCAATTCAACCGGCTGCTTTCCTCCACAGCCTGCAAGCAGTATACTTGCTGCCCCAATTGCTCCCATGCCCAAAAACATGGTTTCAGAAAATTTCCCATATAGAAATCCCCCAATTTTGACATTTTCGACTATAGATGCCTAATTGCCATTTGACAATAGCCAAAGCTGAAATTACTTTCTTAAGGTCACCTGATGTGTCTGTCAGTAAATTGTCGAAGATAACCGACCAAAAACTTGAGAAAACAAGGCATATGACCATACAACTTTTTTGTTTTTACATAGCTTATAGTAGACGCTATGCCTACTTATAAAGGCTCTGGCGTAATTAAAAGAGGAGGTTTTGTAATATGTATGGATATGGTTACGGCGGAGGCTGCTGCGGTTATGGTGGTTACGGATATGGATATGGCTACGGCCGCACATTTGCGCTAATCGTTGTTTTATTCATTCTGTTAATCATTGTTGGAGCTGCTTATTTAGGCGGAGGCTGTTGCTAATCAAACAGCATGAACTTGACCAGCCATCTACGGCTGGTCATTCGTTCGTTGCACCTTTGTGAAGAAATCCGATATAATTTACATATTAAGCTTTAGGAGTGAAGTTTCTTGATTACTATGGAAAACATCGTACGTGACGGCCATCCAGCCCTAAGAGAGACAGCCGAACCTGTTGAGCTGCCTCCGACTGATGCAGACAAACAGCAGCTGGCCGACATGATCGAATTTGTTAAGAACAGCCAAAATCCGGAATTAGCCGAAAAATACAAGCTGCGTCCAGGCGTAGGACTCGCAGCTCCTCAAATTAATATCAAAAAACGAATGATCGCCGTTCATACAGAAGATGCTTCCGGAAAGTTATACAGCTATGCTTTGTTTAACCCTAAGATCGTCAGCCATTCTGTCGAAAAAAGCTACTTAACAAGCGGCGAGGGCTGTCTGTCTGTTGATGAAGCGATTCCCGGTTATGTTCCCCGCTACGCTCGCATCAGAGTAAAAGGAACAACCCTTGAAGGCGAAAACATTGATATCCGTTTAAAAGGATTTCCGGCTATTGTGTTTCAGCATGAGATCGATCATTTAAATGGCGTTATGTTCTATGATCATATTGATAAGGAGAATCCTTTCAAAGAACCTGAAAATGCAATCGCGATTGAGCGCTAAAAAGAAAAAGCGGCTGGCCCAGTGCAGTGCCAGCCGTTTCTTTATTTTAAAAGACCCAATTCTTTGACAGCGTACGCGATTCCATCCTCGTCTACCGGCTTTGTTACAAAGTCCGCGATTTCTTTCAATTCAGGAACAGCATTTCCCATAGCTACGCCTGTTCCGACATATTCAATCATTTGAAGATCGTTTAATCCGTCGCCGAAAGCATATGTATCGCTGATATCAAACGGGAGACGCTCAATCACTTTTTTGATCCCTTCCGCCTTGGAACCTCCGTGCGGCAGAACATCAGTCGAAAACTCATGCCAGCGTACGAGATCAAATTCAGGAAAAGCGGCATAAGCTTTTTCTTCTTCATCCTGGCAAAATAAAAGCAGCTGAAAAATTTCTTTTCCTTCATAGAAAAGGTCATCGGTTTCTGGATAATCGGTTTTAAGGCTGCCGATTCCCTCCAGAACATGAGGATGATCCGCAACAGTCGCTTTCATCGTGTCCTCAGCCATAAACACAACAGGATGTTTGCCCTCTCCCGCCTGCTTTAATAATCGTCTGATTGCCTCTTCAGGCAGCGGATTTTTATAGATCACTTGATTTTCAAAGACAACATACTGCCCATTATAGGAGATAAATGAGTGTATGCCCAGCTCCTCCAAAATCGGCTTAACCATAAACGGAGACCGCCCGCTGGCGATAAACACATGATGCCCTTGGCGCTGCAGCTCCGCCACCGTTTTTCTCGTACTTTCCGGTATATTCTTGTCATGATCATATATCGTACCGTCAATATCAAAAAAGATTAATTTTGAGTCCATTATAACTTCCCCTTTATCGTCTTGATCTGCAATTCCCACCCTCATCATACAAAAAGATTGCCATTCAGCAAACTATTTCGTTCAAAAATCATATTAAATTCCATTAATAACCACGAAAAGTCTTCCTCAATCTCCGTATACTATTTGTATAAAAGAACGCTGGACAAGTTTATATTAAAGGAGGAACTAACAAATGCTGCGCAAATTAAGAAAGAAACTCAGAAGACAATGGAACGGAATGCTCCGCAAGAAAGCGATTGCCTGACAAGGGATCTTTCACTTTTCGAGAGGTCCTTATTTTGCTCAAGGCTTTCCTTATATTCCGTTTTCGAATATAATAGAGTAAGCGAGTCTAACATACGGCATTTAAGGAGAGATTTGGATGATTTATAAGGTATTTTATCAAGAAAAGGCTGACGAAGTACCTGTTCGGGAAAAGACAGATTCACTTTATATTGAAGGCGTATCTGAGCGTGACGTCAGAACAAAGCTGAAAGAGAAGAAATTTAATATTGAGTTTATCACACCTGTTAATGGTGCATTTTTAGAATATGAACAACAGAGCGAAAATTTTAAAGTATTGGAGTTATGAGCGGTATGAAATTTGTAAAAAATGATCAGACTGCTGTTTTCGCCCTCGGAGGGTTAGGCGAAATCGGTAAAAATACGTATGCGGTACAATTTCAGGATGAAATTGTGCTGATTGATGCGGGGATCAAGTTTCCCGAGGACGAACTGCTCGGAATTGACTACGTTATCCCTGATTACACGTATTTAGTCAAAAACGAAGATAAAATTAAAGGGCTTTTTATCACCCACGGGCACGAAGACCACATCGGCGGTATTCCGTACCTGCTCAGACAAGTAAATATTCCTGTTTACGGCGGTAAACTCGCGATCGGCTTACTTCGGAATAAACTTGAAGAGCATGGATTATTAAGACAGACGAAACTGAACATTATCGGTGAGGATGATATCGTAAAGTTCCGCAAAACGGCTGTGTCATTCTTCAGAACAACACATAGTATTCCGGATTCCTACGGTATTGTTGTAAAGACACCGCCTGGAAACATCGTACATACTGGAGATTTCAAATTCGACTTTACTCCAGTCGGCGAGCCGGCAAACTTGACGAAAATGGCCGAAATCGGAAAAGAAGGCGTTCTGTGCCTCCTTTCAGACAGCACAAACAGTGAGAACCCAGAGTTCACCATGTCTGAACGGCGTGTCGGAGAAAGCATTCACGACATTTTCCGCAAGGTAGACGGCCGAGTTATCTTTGCTACATTTGCGTCGAATATTCACCGCTTGCAGCAGGTAATTGAGGCTGCTGTATTAAATGGAAGAAAAGTTGCCGTATTTGGACGCAGTATGGAATCGGCTATCGAAATCGGACAAACTCTCGGATATATTAACTGTCCTAAAAATACGTTTATTGAGCATAACGAAATCAATCGTATGCCTGCTAATAAAGTAACGATTTTATGTACAGGAAGCCAAGGGGAACCGATGGCGGCATTATCAAGGATTGCAAACGGCACACACCGCCAGATTTCAATCAATCCTGGAGATACAGTCGTATTTTCTTCATCCCCTATCCCAGGCAACACAATCAGCGTGAGCCGTACAATCAACCAGCTGTATCGTGCAGGGGCCGAGGTTATTCACGGACCTCTTAATGATATCCATACATCCGGTCACGGCGGACAGGAAGAACAGAAGCTTATGCTACGTTTAATTAAGCCTAAATTCTTCATGCCGATTCACGGTGAGTACAGAATGCAAAAGATGCATGTCAAACTTGCAACAGATTGCGGCATCCCTGAAGAAAACTGCTTTATCATGGATAATGGTGAAGTATTGGCGCTTAAAGGTGATGAAGCTTCAGTTGCCGGCAAAATCCCGTCCGGTTCAGTATACATTGACGGAAGCGGCATCGGTGATATTGGCAATATCGTGCTTCGTGACCGCAGAATTCTTTCTGAAGAAGGTCTTGTCATCGTGGTTGTCAGCATTGACATGGATGGCTTTAAGATTTCAGCTGGGCCTGATTTGATTTCCAGAGGATTTGTGTACATGAGAGAATCTGGCGACTTGATCAATGACGCTCAAGAGCTCATTTCAAACCACTTACAAAAAGTGATGGAACGAAAAACGACTCAATGGTCTGAAATCAAAAACGAGATTACAGATACGCTTGCGCCGTTCTTATACGAAAAAACGAAACGCCGTCCGATGATCCTTCCGATCATTATGGAGGTTTAAAAAAAGATGCACTCACTTGAGAGTGCATCTTAGATTGTTGAAAAAATCCTAAAACGATTTTTAGTTTTAGGATTTTTTCATCTTTTCAGCGTGATTGAAAACCCTTGAATTCTAGGAAGGACGAGCATCGGAGCACAGCGAATGTTGAAATTCGTGAGCACCGAAGCGCAGGCCTGACAACGAATGCGAGGGTTTGTCGCCACGCTGAGATGCACTCACTTGAGAGTGCATCTTTTTTTATTGTAATCCAATATGCTGAAATGACTTCACATCAAATAATCCCGTTGTCGTCATTTTAATGTCGGGAATGACAGGCAAAGCTAAAAACGACAGCGTCAAAAATGGATTAAACCCGCCTGTGAAACCAACTAACGACAATTTATCATGCAGCGTCAGCAAGCTTTGATTCACCTGCTCCGCAGATTGGTCGGATAATAACCCCGCAATCGGCAGCGGTACTGAATGAAGCTCTTCTTCATTTTTTATAATCGTTAATCCTCCGCCAATTTCCTGCAGCTTATTAACTGCAGCCGCGATATCGGCATCATTTGTTCCAACGGCAATAATATTGTGGGAATCGTGCGAAATGGTTGTTGCAATCGCTCCGCTCTTGAATCCAAATCCTTTCACCACACCAAGTCCGACTTCTTTTAATCCTTTATGCCGCTCAATGACTGCAATCTTTAACAAATCGAGCTCGGTGTCAGGCTCAAAAACGTGTGCATCTGGAGCCGGAACATGTACCAATCGTGTTTCAAGCTGGTTTGGAATAATTTGAATCACATTAATTTGCTGACTTGAATTGATTGGCATATGTAAATTCTGTTCTTTAAGAGGAGCAGCAAGCTTAACAGAATCGAGCAGTGCCGGTTCTGGAGCTGCAGCTGGAGCGCTATCTTGATAGACTGCTTTTTTGCCTTCAGCAACAGTCTGTCCTTTTACCATCGTCATTGTGACTGTGACGTTTTCCAGATCAGAAACAAAGAGCAGATCAGCGTCAAAACCCGGGGCGATCGCTCCCTTTGTATCTAGTCCGTAGCATTCGGCTCCGTTAAGGCTACCTAATTGATAGGCTAAAAACGGGTCAAGTCCGGTTTGAATCGCCATTTTCACTTGATGATTTACACTTCCCTCTGACAATAAATCATCCACATGCTTATCATCTGTACAGAAAAAGAAACGGCGCGCGTTCTTTTCATTCACCGCGGGCAGCACTTTTAGAGTGTTTTTTGCGACTGACCCTTCACGCATCATGACATACATTCCCCTTCTAATACGATCAAGGGCTTCTTCTTTCGTCGTCACTTCATGATCATTTAAGACAAATGCGGTTCTATAAATGTTAATGAGATCTGTTGATAAACCCGCTAAATGACCGTCAATCCGCTTACCTGCAACGCGGGCATCGAGCAGTTTCTGAACCATATCTTCTTCAGCATGCTGAACCGACACATAATCCATGACTTCAGCCAGCCCCAGTACTTCTTCCTCTTCGTAAAAAGGCTTTAAATCGGCAGCTTTGAGTACTGCGCCTGATCGCTCAAAGCTTGCGGCAGGCACACTGGAGGGAAGCATAAAATGGATATTCAGCGGTGTTTGCCGAGCCTGTTCAATCATAAATGCAATCCCTTTTTCACCTGACACATTCGCTATTTCATGCGGGTCGGTAACAACGGTCGTCACGCCATGCGGCAATACCGCTTTAGCGAACTCAATCGGTGTAACCATTGAAGACTCAATATGTACATGTCCATCAATAAAACCCGGAACAACCATTTGTCCCTCTGCATCAATGATTTTTTCGCCTTCATACTCGCCGAGGCCTACAATGACTCCATCTGTAATCGCAATATCTTCATATATCCACTCTTGGTTAAATACGTCCATGATTTTTCCGTTCTTAATGACGATATCAGCTTTTTGTCTTCGGGCTGAAGCATTCAGCCTATTGACCAGCGTTTCTTTATTCAAATAGGCCCCTCCTCTTTTTTATTATATGGTACAATATGCTATCGGAACGCCTATGCTTAGTCAATAAAATTTTAAGAAATTGGCGCTCATTTCATTAAAGTTGTTATATTCTGATAACATTAAAAACCGCCCCTTTGGGACGGCTTTTGTTTTACTGCTATTTTGTATGGAGAACTCTTTTTTCAAAACGGGAAATGTCTGTAACCGAACCAATAACGATGAGAATATCTTCTTGATGTATGACCTCGGTTGCAAGCGGCGATACGATAACTTCCTTGCCCCTTTTGATGGCTACGATGTTAATACCGTATTTCGCACGAATATCTAAATCGAGAAGCGTATTTCCGGCCAGGCGGCTGTTGGCTACGATTTCAACAAGACTATGCTCTTCAGACAGCTCTAAATAATCCAATACGTTGTTGGATACGATGTTATGCGCAATTCGCTTTGCCATATCGCGTTCCGGGTGGACGATGTGATCTGCACCGATTTTAGACAGCACTTTTTCGTGATAATCGTTCTGGGCCTTAACTGTAATGGTGTGAACGCCCAGTTCTTTCAGAATGAGAGTCGTTAAAATACTCGCTTGGATATTTTCTCCGATGGCTACAATGACGTGGTCAAAGTTTCGCAGACCTAAATTTTTCAGGACAGATTCGTCTGTTGAATCACCGATAACGGCGTGAGATGCGATCTTGGCATACTCGTTGACTTTATCTTCATCGATATCCATTGCCATAACCTCAACGCCTTCTTCGCTTAATGCTTTGCAAATACTGCCACCAAAACGGCCTAGTCCAATTACCGCAAATTCTTTTTTCATAGTGGTGCTCCTTTACCTGACATCATATTGATCAAATTTTATCATATTCTTTTGTAACAGTGTTAATTTCGTTAACCTTTTGGCAGCGAATTCATATGCCGCTTAAGCTTGTCAGCAAACCCCGGTGACAAATACAGCTCCGCTCCGCGTTCAATTTCAATCTGGTAGTGCTGAGGCGGGGCAGTTTCCGCTTCTTTTTGAAGGACGAGAAAGGTTAAGCAGTCCGTGTAGCACCTTCCGCCTGCTTCAACATCTACAAATGCAGGCCGATACGTAAGAGATTCAACGCCCTCCCTTTTATATAGATAGGAGAGAGCAGAAAAAGGGATACGGTATAAAACGCCTTCTGTTGTTCCTCCGTCTTCCATCATATCCGCTCTTGAGCCATCCTCTCTTTTTAGCGTAAAGCGGGTTGTGTATCCTTTTAAAACAGCTCTTCCAACTGGATCTTGAAAATAGTGATCGACTCCCGCCTTTTGAAAGCGGGCATTGTCCATGCAGGACCCATAGGCAAAATAATAAACAGGATTTTGCGATTTACTGATCATCTGATGTTCTTTCCAGTCGCTGCTGCTTATTTTCGGAAAGCCGGCACACTTGTCTTTGTTCATAAAATAAATAAGCGCTTTTTTGATCCCGGTATCCGTTTCTACAAGCACCGTTTGTTGATCATAGCCTTGAAAAAACTGATCGAGCTTATGTACACACAATTCATCTGCTTCATATACTTCGCCGCATATATAGCCTTCATCTTCAAAAATGGCTGCGGCCCCCTCTTTTGCAGCAAACAGACATCCCTTCGTTCTGGCCTGCTCATTAATACATGCCGATTGTGCCAGCAGATGATGATTTTTTTCATGCTTTCTTAATGTCCCGTATACAAACAGAAGCGAGTTCATTTTATTTTTCCCCTCTCAGCTGTCTGATGTTAAAGGCAAAACCACTTGAAAGACGCTGCCTTTTCCAGCTTCACTTTCGATTTTCAATTCCCCGTCATGTTCCTTCAAGATTCTCAAACAAATGGCAAGCCCGAGTCCGGTGCCCTTTTCTTTTGTTGAATAAAAAGGTTTGCCAATCTGCTTAAGCTTTTCCTGCGGCATGCCGTTCCCTTCATCTTTGACGCTTATGACTGCATGAGAGGCTGTCTTAGCAGTCGAAATGGTAACGACACCGCCTTTTGGCATTGCTTCAATCCCGTTTTTAATAATATTGATAAAGACCTGCTTCAGCTGATTTTCGTCCCCGTTAATGATACAGCCGTCTGTCTCTTCGAAATTTTTTTCTATGACAATATTGGACAAAATAGCATTGGTATCAAGCAGTGTCGTAACTTGTTTCAAGATCTCATTGAGATGATGTGTTTTAAATGTGACCGCCTGCGGTTTTGCAAGCAGCAACAGCTCGCTGAGCACCAAATCGATTCTTTTAATTTCTGAAAAGATGATGTCAAAATAGCCTTTTCTGTCCGGATACTGTGTTTTCATAATCTGAAGGAAACCGCTGACAGATGTTAAAGGGTTTCTGACCTCATGTGCAATACCGGCGGCAAGTTCACTTGTGATTGACAGTTTCTGTGATTCTCTTGCCAGCCGTTCATTAATCTCAATGAGCTCATCTTCAGCCTCTTTACGCTCTGTGATATCTGACATTGTGCCCAGGCTGCCTGTAAATTGGTCATCCCGGTCGTAGTAAAGCTTATAATGAACTTCTCCCCAAAAAATCGTGCCGTTCTTTGTCACGTATTTTGCTGTAAACATGCCAGAAGACGCTTTGTTTTGGATTTGGGTGTTAATGTGGTCGGCTACGTGCTTTTCTTTTATGAAGTAATCATTATACATCGTTCCCATACATTCACGGATCGAAAAGCCGGTTATTGATGCCCACGCTTGGTTTAGATATGTAATTTCGCCTTTTGCATTCGTTTGAAATACGATTTCCTGCAAATTATCCATGATGCGGTTCTTTTCTTCAGAGAGCTGCTTATACTTCCATTCATTATCCTTCATTTTCTTAACCAGCTGCTGTTTCTCATCAATATAATAAGCCAGCATCCAGACACTTACTATCGTGACTGCAGTATACACAATATCAACAGGCCAATTAATCGGGTTTTTGCCTATAAAATAAAATAAATAATCCCAAAACATAATAAAAACCATTGCCAAAATAATGGAAATGATACGTGCTTGATATTTTCTCATATGACCACCTGCCGCTTGTGTTTCTCTATTTATTGTACCATTCTTCGACAAAAAATTGAGTAAAATATGTAAAGTATCCCAAATCATTCATTACCTGATGTTCATGATGTCGTATCTTAGGCGGCGGTAATCGAAATTGGCACGCAAAAAAAGGCGGAGATTGTATCGCTCCGCCTTTTTTCAACATGATATTATTCTTTTAAAGCGGCTTGAATTTCTTCGAGAAGCAGCTGTGCACCTTCAGGGCTTAACGTAATTTTACCGTTGCCGTATTCTTTATTATCTGAAGTGATTTCTCCGGTCATTAAACAAACGCCATGAGGTTTGTACTTTTTCAAGATAATTTTATCTCCGTCAACAAAAAATTCAATACTGTCTTTTATGGCAATATCAAGTGCCCGTCTTAATTCTATCGGCATAACAATACGGCCTAATTCATCTACTTTTCTCACAACACCTATTGATTTCATAAAAACCCTTCTTCCTTTAAATGTTTCTTTTCTCATGTAATGTTTAAGGATGTACCTCAATATATCGTAGACGTACGAAACTTAGAAAAAGTTTCCCGCTTTCTATAAGAATTACAAGATATTTTTTCCATAAAACCGAGAAATGTATTACTTCTGTTACACAGTTCCGCGTTTTTTTACAAAAACATTTCTTTCCCGACGCACACCCCCAAAAATCGCTTCATTTCTTAGAAACTTTAAATGTAGAATCATATAAAATCAGGATAGAGATTGGGTGAAGACATGTTTCAATCAACTGAAATCGGGATTGACTTAGGAACAGCTAATATACTTGTTTACAGCAAAAATAAAGGAATTATCTTAAATGAACCATCTGTTGTCGCCGTGGATACAACGACAAAAGCAGTACTTGCTATCGGAGCTGACGCAAAAAACATGATCGGCAAAACGCCGGGAAAAATTGTCGCTGTCAGACCGATGAAAGATGGCGTTATCGCAGACTATGATATGACAACTGATTTGTTAAAGCACATTATGAAAAAAGCCGCAAAAAGCATTGGCATGTCGTTCAGAAAACCGAATGTAGTCGTTTGCACACCGTCAGGCTCAACAGCAGTAGAACGCCGCGCCATCAGTGATGCAGTGAAAAATTGCGGCGCGAAAAACGTCCATTTAATCGAAGAGCCAGTAGCAGCCGCAATCGGAGCGGATTTACCGGTTGATGAGCCGGTTGCCAATGTGGTAGTAGACATCGGCGGAGGGACGACAGAGGTCGCCATCATTTCCTTCGGCGGCGTTGTTTCCTGTCACTCTATCAGAATCGGCGGAGACCAGCTTGATGAGGATATCGTTTCTTTTGTCCGGAAAAAATACAATTTGCTGATCGGGGAACGCACAGCTGAGCAGGTGAAAATGGAAATTGGCCATGCCCTGATTGAGCATGTGCCGGAAGCAATGGAAATTCGGGGACGCGACCTCGTGACAGGCCTTCCAAAAACCATTATGCTTCAATCTAACGAAATTCAAGATGCCATGCGTGAATCTCTCCTGCATATTCTTGAAGCCATCAGAGCTACACTTGAGGACTGCCCGCCTGAATTGAGCGGAGATATTGTTGATCGCGGCGTTATTTTAACGGGCGGCGGCGCACTTCTTAACGGGATAAAAGAATGGCTCACAGAAGAGATTGTAGTGCCTGTACACGTGGCGCAAAATCCGCTTGAATCTGTGGCAATCGGCACAGGCCGTTCTTTAGAAGTGATCGATAAGCTTCAAAAGGCGATTAAATAGTCTTTTCCTGCAAAAATCTCACATCCAGCAAATTTCTTGCTTCTTTTTTCCTCACTTCCTTCATATTGTGGGAAATGGAGAAACGTTAAGGAGGAAACAGATGCTAAGAGATTTAGGAAGAAGAGTAGCGATCGCAGCCATTTTAAGCGGAATCATTCTTGGAGGCATGAGCATTTCTTTGGCCAATATGCCCCATTCGCCTGCAGGCGGCACTGTAAAACTGAATCATCCATAATATTGAAAAACCCAAGACATGTTGTTTTGGGTTTTTCACTTTGGCCTCCTTTCTTTCCTTTATAGGATTATATTTGATATGATGAGAAAAAAGCTTGAGGAGGAATGATTCATGGATTCATTTTCACAGAAATTAAATACATATGCACAGCTGGCGGTAGAAGTCGGCGTAAACGTCCAAAAAGGGCAGTATGTAGTCGTAAATGCTTCAACAGATGTACGGGATTTTGTCCGCTTAATTGTGAAACATGCATATGAAAAAGGCGCAAAAAATGTAACGGTGAATTGGCAGGATGACGAAGTCGCCAAATTCAAATATGAACTCGCGCCGTTTGAAGCATTTGAAGAATACCCTGAATGGGAAGCAAAAGGCAGAGAAGAGCTTGCTAAAAAAGGAGCTGCTTTCATCTCTGTCGTGTCGTCAAACCCAGACTTACTAAAAGGTGTAGATTCCAAGCGGATTGCTGCATTCCAAAAAGCTGCTGGCAAAGCATTACATACATACAGACAATATATTCAATCGGACAAAGTCAGCTGGACTGTCGTAGGTGCGGCATCAGCAGGCTGGGCTCAGAAAGTGTTTCCTGGCAAATCAGAAGAGGAAGCGATTCAGCTTCTGTGGGAAGAAATTTTTAAAGCAACGCGCGTAAACGAAGACGACCCGGTACAAGCTTGGATCAAGCATGATCAAAATCTTCATGAAAAAGTTGACCATTTGAACGAGAGACATTATGCTGCTTTACATTATCAAGCAAAGGGAACTGATTTAACCATTAAGCTGCCGAAAAAGCATGTTTGGGCAGGCGCGGGCAGCGTAAATGAAAGCGGCCATGAGTTTATGGCCAATATGCCGACAGAGGAAGTATTTACGCTGCCGCAAAAAGATGGAGTCGACGGAGTCGTATCGAGCACAAAACCGTTAAGCTACGGCGGAAATATTATCGAAAACTTCACCCTCACTTTTGAAAATGGCCGTATAGTCGACATTAAAGCCGAAAAAGGCGAGGACATTTTAAAAGAACTGGTGGAAACAGATGAGGGTTCTCACTATTTAGGTGAAGTGGCACTTGTTCCTTACGATTCGCCTATATCACAATCAAATATTCTTTTCTATAACACATTGTTTGATGAAAATGCGTCAAATCATTTGGCGATCGGCAGTGCCTATGCCTTTAACATTGAAGGCGGAAAGCAGATGTCTCGTGAGGAGCTTGTCAAAGAAGGCTTAAATGAAAGCATTACACACGTGGACTTTATGGTTGGTTCTCAGGATATGAATATTGACGGAATTACAGCAGACGGTAAAAGAGAGCCTATCTTCAGAAACGGAAATTGGGCTTTTTAATAAACAAAAGGAGGCTTTCGCCTCCTTTTTATTTTTCTGCTTCATACATTTGCAGATTGGCATAAACCGTTTCTAATATGGGTGCCGCAAGAGATAAACGCTTTGCTTTTTCAAGCAAAAAGCCGTGCAGGTGGTGGCCTTCAGTCGTTTGTCCGTTTTCCATGTCACGAAGCATGGAGGACTTCATATGATAAGACATGCTTGACATCGTCCGGAAGCTCTCTTCCTCAAGATTCGGATCAGCCGGAACGCCGTCTTTTCGCAAAATAGAGCCAATCTCTCCAATAAGAGTTTGAGCCGTGTGACGTCCGCCTTCTGTTTCGAGGATCGGGCCAAGCGGCCTTTGAAATAATGTTGTGATCCCCGATTGCGCCGCAATAAACAGATACTTTTTCCAAATGTCCTTCTCGATATGCCCGCTGATAATGACTTCTGCCTTCACGCCTGAAAACGCCTCTTCAAGCGCTGTTATTCGTTCCGTACGCTCACCGTTCCATTCTCCGAATACAAAACGATGCGATGCGCTCGTATGATGAATTTCTCCCTTGTTGTCTAGGGCACTTTCTATAAAACACAAACCGCCCAGCACCTGTTCTTTTGAAAATGCCGTAAACAGCTGCTCGTAGTGTCGGTACCCGTTTAAGAAAGGGATAATGACAGATTCGCGATTGATAAACGGTTTGACATCGTTTATCACTTGACCAAGTGAATATGCTTTAGAAGCGATGATAACGACATCAAACTGCCCTGTTTCTCCAGCACTGATTAATGCGGGCTGAAATGATACATTCCCTTTTTCACTATGGATGGCAAGCCCGGTTTCTTTTAACTGCTCAGCTCTCTTTTGGCGTACGAGAAATGTCACATCATTGCCTTTCTCTGCAAGCCGTCCGCCAATATACCCGCCTACTCCTCCTGCTCCGACAACTAAAAATTTCATGTCGTGTCCCCTTTCATATCTATGTAGCAAAAAAAGCAGAGGAATCTCTGCTTTTTTTATCACGCGTATAGTTCAGTCAATTTTTTCTGCACATCAGCATTTTCAAGGAACTCATCATAGCTCATTTGCTTATCGACGATGCCGTTAGGTGTAATTTCTATAATTCTGTTGGCAATGGTCTGTACAAACTGATGGTCATGGGATGTAAACAGCATAGCGCCTTTAAAGCTTATTAAGCCGTTATTGAGCGCTGTAATGGATTCTAAGTCTAAATGGTTGGTCGGCTCATCCAAAATTAAAATATTGGCGCCAGAAAGCATCGCTTTCGAAAGCATACAGCGAACCTTTTCTCCCCCGGATAGTACATTTGCTTTTTTGTGGACTTCTTCGCCGGAGAACAGCATGCGACCTAAGAATCCGCGTAAAAAGCTCTCACTTTGGTCGTGAGGAGAATATTGGCGAAGCCAGTCTACAAGATTCAGATCACTGCCTTCGAAATATTCGCTGTTGTCTTTTGGAAAAAACGCTTGAGATGTTGTAACGCCCCATTTATACGTTCCACTGTCAGCTTCCATTTCCCCGGAAATGATTTTAAACAGCGTAGTAACAGCCAGTTCATTGCGGCCAGTAAAAGCAATTTTATCTTCTCTATTCATAATGAAGCTGACATTGTCGAGCACTTTTACGCCATCGATTGTTTTCGTTAAGCCTTCCACCCGAAGAACATCATTTCCGATTTCCCGTTCCGGCGTAAAGTTAACGTAAGGATAGCGGCGGGAAGACGGTTTAATATCATCCAGCGTAATTTTTTCAAGAAGTTTCTTTCTTGATGTTGCCTGCTTAGATTTAGACGCATTGGCGCTGAATCTAGCGACAAACTCTTGAAGCTGTTTAATTTGCTCTTCTTTTTTCTTGTTCGCTTCTTGAGAAAGCTTTAACGCCAACTGGCTTGATTCGTACCAGAAATCATAGTTTCCGACATAGATTTGGATTTTGTTAAAATCAAGGTCAGCGATGTGTGTACACACTTTATTTAAGAAGTGACGATCATGGGATACAACAATAACTGTGTTTTCAAAGTTAATCAGAAACTCTTCCAGCCACTGAATCGCCTGAAGGTCCAAGTGGTTCGTCGGCTCATCAAGCAGCAGAACATCCGGCTTGCCGAATAATGCCTGGGCCAAGAGCACTTTTACTTTCTCTGAACCGCCAAGGTCTTCCATCTTCTTCGTATGAAGATCTTCTGAGATTCCAAGGCCTTTTAGAAGGATCGCAGCTTCACTTTCCGCTTCCCATCCGTTCAGCTCTGCAAATTCACCTTCGAGCTCAGCAGCACGAATTCCATCCTCATCTGAGAAATCAGGCTTCATGTAAATAGCGTCTTTCTCCTGCATGACTTCATACAGGCGTTTGTGACCCATAATGACCACTTTCAGCACTTCATACTCTTCGTACTCAAAATGGTTCTGCTTCAAGACGGCAAGACGCTCGCCAGGACTCATATGAACGTCGCCTGTCTGAGGCTCAATTTCGCCTGATAACACTTTCAGAAACGTTGATTTACCGGCACCATTTGCACCAATTAACCCATAGCAGTTGCCTGGGGTAAATTTAATATTGACATCTTCAAATAACTTGCGATCTGCAAACCGCAAGCTTACATTATTTACAGCAATCATTTATTATCCTCCATCATGTCTATCATCAATAAAAGTATACCATGAATGCAGGGCAAGAGAAATGATTCCCTGATAAAACAGAGAGAAAACACTTATACACTCAAAGCGGCCAGCTATGTTACAATGAAGCAGAGAGAATGCATCCGGCTGGAAAATTACACTCTCATGGAGGAACACGTTGAGGCTTTTAACACTTACTGAATACTGCTTATTAATCTTTTTTACGGGCTTTTACCTTGCCGTAACAGGCTTTACCGCCAAAGATATCGGCTTATATATTGGCATAGCCCTTATTTACATATTTTCGCACATTTTCTCTAAGCGACTTTTAGAAAAGCGCGGAAAAGAGAACAAACAGGTTCACCTTTTCTTCAGTGTGCTGGCCATTATCGGTTCAGTGTTCATCACGGTATTATGCATTGCATTAGTCGCTTCTTTTTCAAATTAAAAAACGCCTGCTGTCCAAAGGCCAGCAAGGCGTTTTTATTTTGTTTGACGCATTTCGTTAAACGGGAAAAAGACAAACTTCGATGTACCGACAATCCGGTCTTCCGCAATCAGTCCCAGCCCGTTTCGGCTGTCCATTGAATTCAGCCGGTTATCTCCCATGACAAAATATTTGCCTTTTGGAACCTTAACCGGTCCAAAGTCGCCTGTCAGACTGACACCAAGTTTTTCTGCTTCCTTTTTGTTTTTAGACAAGTAAGGCTCGGCTACTTTTTTTCCGTTTATATAAAGCGTGTCATCCTTCATTTGAACGGTTTCTCCAGGCTTTCCGATCAATCTTTTTACATAATGGATTTTTGACGTCTCACCGTTGATAATGACGATATCTCCGCGCTGCAGTTCGCCGATATAGTTGACTGTTTTATTCACAAACAGCCTTTCTCCATCATGTAATGTGGGATACATAGATGAACCTTCAACTAAATAAGGCTCAAACAAAAAGTGACGGATCAGGAGAGCCAGCAGAACAGCGATGACAATCGCTTTTCCCCATTCCAAGTACGTATTGGTTTTTTTCTTCGCCGTTTTTTCAGTTTTCGTGTTTTTTTCCTCGGTCAAAGTGTTTCCTCCTAGACGATTGCTATGTCAGTTGTTTCCCTTCTTTTACTTTATCATAAATGATGATAAAGTACATAACTTAACCGCGCTCCCGCCAGCAGGATAAAGAAAAAGCGTCCTTTCGAATGAAGGACGCTTTTTTTCTTATTTCTCTGTAACAGGTTTTTTTAAGATACCGAGGATAATTGCCATCACGACAGCACCGATCACGATACTTAATAGGTAAAGCAACGGGTGGTTTGTAATGAAGGCTACGAATACTCCTCCGTGAGGGGCCGGAAGCGTTACACGGAAGAATTCTGTTAATCCGCCGGCAACAGCTGCACCAACGACAGCAGCTGGAATGACGCGAAGCGGATCAGCCGCAGCAAACGGGATCGCTCCCTCTGTTACGAAAGCAGCACCCATGAAGTAGCATGTAATACCTGCTTCACGGTCACGCTGAGAGAACTTGTTTCGGAAAATTGTTGTTGCAAGTGCGATACCAAGCGGAGGAACCATACCGCCGGCCATGATCGCTGCATGAGGCGCATAGTTGCCTGCATCGATCATCGCGATACCGAACGTAAAGGCTGCTTTATTAAGCGGGCCACCCATATCGATCGCCATCATACCGCCCAAAATAATACCCATTAATACTAAGTTTCCAGTACCAAGGCTTTCAAGCCAGTTTGTTAAGAAATCCATAAATGCCGCTACCGGTGTATTCACAACGAAACGCATGATAATACCAGTTAAGAAAATACCAAGCAGCGGATAAATTAATACAGGTTTCAGTCCGTCAAGTGACTGCGGAATAAAGACGAAGGCTTTTTTCAAAAGAACAACGATATAACCAGCCAGGAATCCGGCAATTAAACCGCCTAAGAATCCAGCATTTGCTTGAGTTGCCATAAATCCGCCGACCATACCAGGCGCAAAACCAGGACGGTCTGCAATACTCATTGCGATGAATCCGGCAAGAACAGCCACAATTAATCCTAATGCATTGTCACCGCCGATAAACTTAAGAGCTGCAGCAAACGTATTGTAAGTAGGATCATCCGGATTGGATGAATTAATTCCCCAGAAGAATGAAATGGCAACGAGGATACCGCCGCCGACTACGAACGGAAGCATGTTGCTGACACCGCTCATCAAATGCTTATAAAACGCGCTTCCGATGCTGTTGCCAGACTTGCCTCTTGCTTCATCTTCATTGTTTGAAGCTGAAGAAGCACCGCCGCTTCCTTGATAAACCGGCGCATCTTGATTCATCGCTTTTTCGATAAGCTCTTGCGGGCGTCTGATACCTGCTGTAACAGGTACTTGAAGCACGCGCTTGCCTTTAAAGCGCTCCATTTCAACCTGCTTGTCCGCTGCGACAATGATTGCAGGTGCATCTTCAATTTCTTGGGCAGTCAGCTTGTGCTTAATACCGCTTGACCCATTTGTTTCGACCTTAATGTCCACACCAAGCTCTTTCGCTTTTTCTTTAAGGGCATCCGCAGCCATGAATGTGTGTGCAATACCTGTCGGACATGCAGTAACCGCTAGGATTTTCCCTTTTCCGGCAGGTGTTGGTGCTGGTGCCGCTTCTTCTTCCTCTTCCTCTTCGTCATCATCTTTATCGTGCTGATTAATAATGTCGATGATGGCATCTTCTGACTCAGCTTCAAGGAGCTGCTTGCGGATTTCTTCACGCATTAGCAGCGTTGAAAGTCTTGACAATGCTTCAAGGTGAGTGTTGTTTGCGCCTTCAGTCGCAGCGATCATGAACACCAAGTGAGCCGGCTGGCCGTCTAATGATTCATAATCGACACCGTCTTTAGAACGTCCGAACGCAATCGCCGGGTTGATAACGCTTGCCGTTTTCGCATGCGGGATAGCGATTCCTTCACCAATACCCGTTGAGCTCTGGCTCTCACGATTTAAAATGGCTTCTTTGTAGGCTTGTCGGTCATTTAACTTTCCAGCCTTATCAAGAACAGTGACCATTTCGTCAATAACATTTTCTTTTTCTTTGCTCTCAATATTAAGCTTTATCGTATGCTTCGTTAAAAGCTCAGTTATTTTCACTTTTGTTTCCTCCTCTATAGACGTGTGACCTTAACTTCAGGAAGAAGCTGCTGGACAAATTCTTCTGTTCCAAGTTCTTCAGAGAACGCGGTAGCGCTGCCTGATGTCACTCCTAAGCGGAATGCTTCTTCAAGCGGCAGCTGTTTGGAAATACCGGCAAGAAAACCTGCAACGACTGAATCTCCCGCTCCGACTGAGTTTACCAATTTCCCCTTTGGCACGTTAGCAAAGTAAACAGCTTCCTTCGTAAACAGAAGCGCTCCGTCTCCGGCCATGGATACGATTACATGTTCAGCGCCTTGTTCTACAAGCTTTTTCCCATAAGGAACAGCTTCTTCAACAGATGTAATTGTCGTGCCGAACATTTCTCCCAGCTCATGATGGTTTGGCTTCATCAAAAACGGTTTCATTTCTGTCGCTTTTAAAAGCGCCTCGCCTGAGATATCCAGAACAACTCGCGCGTTCTGCTGTTTGCTGGCCTCTGCGATTTTTTCATAAGTATCGTGAGGCAGTGAAGATGGAATGCTTCCTGCAAGGACGACGATATCTCCCTCTTGCAAAGATTGGAACTGTTCTAAAAAGGCTTTGAAATCTTCATCCGAAATTGTCGGTCCCTGCCCGTTAATTTCAGTTTCATCACCAGTTTTCAGCTTTACATTGATACGGGTATCTTCTTTTACTTCAGAAAAAGCTGTTTCCAGGTTTTCTTCCCGCAAAAACGTTTTGATATATTCTCCGGTAAATCCGCCGACAAATCCGAGCGCTTTAGACGGTACATGGTGTCTTTTCAGCAGTCTCGATACGTTGATGCCTTTGCCCCCTGGATACTTTGTATCGTACACGGAACGGTTCAGGCCTCCTACAGTAAAATCTTCAACGTGAACAATATAATCGACAGATGGATTAAGTGTTACAGTGTAAATCATGGTTTCACTACCTTTACGACAGTTTTTTCTTGGTAATTATCGAATGTAAGCTCTTCAGCGTCAGTCGTAATGATTGTTGCGTCGCCTATTCCGGCGAATGCCGAAAATGAAATTTCTCCGAATTTCGAAGGGTCTGCTAAGACGTAAGCGTGTTTTGCCTGTTTGACAGCTTTCTGTTTTAAAAGGGCCTCATCAGGGTCCGGCGTTGTGAATCCAGCCTCTGTATGGACACCGTTTGTCCCCAGAAAGCTCTTATCGAATCTGTACTGATCCATGGCAATCAGTGAAGCGCCTCCAATAACCGCGCCCGTTCTGTGCTTTACGTATCCTCCAAGCAGATAAAAAGAAATTTCTTTCCTTATTAATGCTTCGATATGCATCACCCCGTTTGTGACAACGACAATATCTTTGCTTTTATCCATAAAATCAATCATGTGCAAAGTCGTCGTGCCTGCATCAAGATAAATGCAATCCCCTTCTTCTAAAAGTGAAGCCGCTTTTTCAGCAATCTTCAATTTATCGTGAAGGTTTTTGGATGATTTTTCAAGCATATCGGGTTCAAGTCTGATATCGGAAAGCTTGGCGGCTCCCCCATGAACACGCTTTAAAAAACCGCGTTCTTCAAGTGTCGATAAATCTCTTCTGATTGTTGATTCAGAAGCATTTGTCAGATTTATGAGCTCTTGAATTTTTACCACATCATACTTTTCTATTTGATCAATAATCAATTGATGCCGTTCAGGAGTTAGCATGCTTCACCTCCTAATGAAAACGTATTCATTTTGAATACAATTTCATTGTAAACGCTATTTTCAGTTTAGGCAACTAAAATCATTCAAATTCATTCAATAACTATCAAAATCTTTCACGTTTCTCCATATTAACGCATGTCTATAGGGTTTGTAAACTGTAAATTCGACAAAAATAAGGACAATTGTACGACATTTTCTTCTTATTTTAATGAAAAAAGTCTTTTATATTCGTAGTAGAAATCACTAAACATAAAAAAGCCTCATGCATGTTGCATGAGGCTACTCGTAACGCAGAGCTTCAATCGGATCAAGCTTTGCGGCTTTATTTGCAGGAAGCATGCCGAAAATAACACCAATGAGCATACTGAAAAGCACGCCCCCGCATACAACCTGCCAGGATATGAGTGACGGCCAGCCCGCAATGGCAGAAACAAGCGAGGCCCCTCCGTATCCGATTCCAATCCCAATCAGTCCGCCGATAAGCGTCAATACGACTGATTCAATTAAAAACTGAGTCAGAATCTGCCCCCTCGTCGCACCGAGTGATTTTCTGATTCCGATTTCTCGCGTCCGTTCTGTGACTGATACGAGCATAATATTCATAACACCGATTCCGCCGACCAAAAGAGAGATGCCTGCAATTGAGCCGATAATTGTCGTCATAATCGCCGTTACTTTGCCAATTCCGGCAGCAATCTCTTCCATGTTCATCACTTGATAAGAATCCTCTGTCCCATGATTGTCATTTACCAGCTGTGCAGCTTCTTTTCCAGCTGACTTTATGTTGTCTGCTGATTCGACTTGCAATGATACGTTACTGAAATCACTTGTGCCAAAAGAGGATTTCATCATATTAAATGGCACATACATTTCACTTAAACCGAAAGAAAGCAAGCCTGTTTCTTTTTTCAGCACGCCGATAATTTCAACAGGCTGTCCGTTGACCCAGACTACTTCACCGAGAGGGGAGGTTTTATCAAACAGCTCTTCTGCCATCTTTTGAGAGATGACTCCGGCTCTTTTCCCCGCGAGAAAATCATTGTCGGTGAAGGTTCTGCCACTTTCTATTTTTAAAGAATTGACATTCATGTATCCATCGTTTATTCCGTTAATCGTAACATCCGTTTCTTCCTCATGATAACGCGCTGTCATACTCTCAGAAGTGGAGGCAACGACTTGTTTGATGCCCTCTATCTCTTTTAAACCTTTAATATCGTTTTCTGTAAACGTAGATTCTGCTGCGGCGTTCGGATTGCTTGCAAGCTCCTCATCGCTTGGCATGTAGTACAGCTCCACGGTATTTCCCGGACCGCTGATCGACTGCTTCAGCATTTGCTCGCCGCCCTGCCCTACCGCAACGACGACAATGACAGAGCCTACACCAATGATAATGCCGAGCATCGTTAAGATCGAACGCATTTTATGAGCAAGGACAGAGCTTAGAGCCATTCTGATGTTCTCTAACAGGCTCATTCTCCCACGCTCCTTTGCCCGGAGCTGGCAGGAACAATGTTTCCGTCACGCACCATGACGATCCGATTCGTACAATCTGCAACCTCCGGCTCGTGAGTAACAAGAACGATTGTCGTTCCCTCGGCATTTAATGCTGTAAATTGATCCATAATCGCCGCGCTTGTTTTCGTATCGAGCGCGCCGGTCGGTTCATCAGCTAAAATCAATTTTGGCTCATTCACGATCGCCCTCGCAATCGCCACCCGCTGCTTCTGCCCGCCCGACAGCTCATTGGGCATGTGGAGCATTCGATCAGCTAACCCGACTTTTTCCAACGCTCTCTCAGCCCGCTCTTGACGTTCTTTTTTGCCTATCCCGGAATAAATCATTGGCAGCTCGACATTTTTTTTTGCATTCAACCGCGGGAGAAGCTGAAATTGCTGAAATACAAAACCGATGGACCGGTTACGGACTGCCGCCAGTTCTTTATCTTTATAAGAAGAAATATCTTCGCCGTCCAATTTATACGTACCGGAAGTCGGCCGGTCAAGGCAGCCGATTATATTCATGATCGTCGATTTCCCTGATCCTGACGGCCCCATAATTGAGACATATTCCCCTTGATGGATGTCCAAATGAATAGAATGGAGAACATCAAACGTTTCCCTGCCGATCTGATAGCTTTTTCGCACATTAGAAAGCTGAATCATTTATGCTTTCACTTCCGTTCCATCGGTCACCTGATCAGAAGGATTCAAAATGACTTGATCATCTTGAGAAATTCCTTCTTTAATTTCTGTCAGATCATCTGTTACTTCACCGATTTTGACATCAACTCGTTTTGCTTTTCCGTCTTTTACTGTATACACATAATATTGATCATCTTCTTTTTTAACTGCCTTTGAAGGAAGCGTATTTGCTTTCCGCTTATCTGTTTCAATATTCATGATGAATTTAAAGCCTGGCTTTCCTTCTGGAAGCTTCCCTTTTATTTTCACTTGAAGGGGGTATTGGACTGCTTGTTCTGTTCCTTGTGCCGCAGTGCTTTCCTGCTGATCCGGAACAAGTCCGACAGCGGAAACTGTGCCTTTCCATGTTTTATCCTGGATAACATCTGAAGTGAGTGTGACCTTCTGGCCTTTTTTGACTTTCAGTGTATCGTATTCAGACAATTTCCCTGAGACGACAAGGTCTTTTGGGTTGCCGATATGTATGACAGGCTCTTGAATATCTGATTTTTTGGATGCCGCTTCTTGGTTGACAGAAATAACAGTGCCTTCGATTTCGCTTTTCACTTCAAGATCTGATACCCGACTGGCAAGTGACTGCCGCTGAAGCTCGGTTTGTTTTAATTCGATCTCAGCTGTTTTTTCCTGCATTTGAAGCTCCGTCCGTTCAGATTCAATTTGTTTTTCTGCTTCTTTCTTTCCAACCTGTTTTTCCAGTTCTTTTTCTTTATTGTCTAACGCTTTTATCTTTTCTTGAATTTGGTCAATTTGAAGCTGATTCGATTCAGCCGTTAACTGGTTCTGTTCTTTTTCCAAGCTCAGCTGCTCATTTGTATAGGTGACTAAAGGCGTGTCCTTTTTAACTTTATCGCCTTCCTTCACTTTAATGTCTTCTAATGTCCCTTTATCCGCTTCATAGAACACATACTGTTCATTTGAAAATTTAAGTGTGCCGGGAACCATAACCGTTGACGAGATTTCTTTTTCTTCGAGGCTTCCCGTCTGTATCTTCTGGCCGGCGCTGCCGCTTGTCGGAGCGGCAGACCGGTATATATTAATTCCAACAAAAAGAGCGACTAAAGCGGCGATTCCAATTCCGATCCAAACTTTTTTCATGAGTTTATGCACCCGCCACAGAATTGATTAAACCTGAAAAGAACGAAAATGCGACCAAAATCCCGAAAAGAACAATGACTGAAATCCATCCTGCTTTTTTTGAGATGCCGCCTGTTTTGTGAAGTCCGATTGCTAATAATACATAGCTCCATATGCTGAATATCTCAAAGGTGTTCAACACACTGGCGAGAGCTCCGTCAGACGGGATAATTCCTGCCAATGACGTCATACTGTAAAGAGAGCTCGCATCAGTTGTAAAAGCAACGATTCCATTAATCAATAATCCTAGGCTGCTAATCAAAGAGACAAATAGACCGAGAGAAAGCATTTTTTTGTATGACGTAACCCCGCCTGATATTTTCACACAGAGCCAATAAATAAGAGGGGCAATAAATAACGCTGCGATACCGCCGAAAATAGCGCCTGCCATTCCTCCAAATTTGGTTATGGTTGCGACTGTTTCAATTTGTTCAGCTGATAACCCTTGAGTGTCCCCGCTTTTCAGAAGTTCACTATAATCCGTACCGAGCGATTGCAGCACCGCGCCAACGATGATAATCACTGCAACAATCAAAAGCGGCCCCCATACAACCGGCCTTTCTCTTATTCTTTCAAACTGAATGGCCGGGCTTGTGATCACTCCGAAAAGTGACGGCTTTTCAGTCGCCGTCCCGCTGTTTTTTTCTACATTTGTTTCCATTTCAAAACCTCCTTGAGAATATCTAACAAGTAGTACGAGAGGGGGATCGAAAAGTTTCATGTTTTTCTAATAAATTTCCAAAAGCCCTCAATAGATAACTGAAGGCTTTTTATATTATTCTATCGCTGTACTGTATTGCGCTTTCACAAGCCCGGCATAGATACCTCCTTTAGCGAGCAGCTGCTCATGGTTTCCTTCTTCCATTTTCTTGCCGTGATCAAGAACAATGATGCGGTCGGCGTCGCGGATCGTGGACAATCTGTGGGCGATCATCACTGCTGTACGCCCTTTCAGCAGCGTTTTCAAAGCTTGCTGAATTTTCACCTCCGTCTCTGTATCAATACTTGCCGTTGCTTCGTCCAAGATGATAATAGCCGGATCGGCGAGCAATGCTCTTGCAAAGGAAATGAGCTGGCGCTGTCCGGCAGACAGTACGCTGCCCCTTTCCTCCACCTCTGTTTTGTATCCTTCTGCTAAACCAGATATAAACTCATCCGCTCCGACCGCTTGGGCAGCTTTCATCACTTCTTCGTCTGAAGCACCCGGCCGTCCAAAACGAATATTTTCCATGATGGTCCCGGAGAAAATAAATGTATCTTGCAGCACAATGCTGATCTGAGAGCGCAAACTGGCAAGAGAAAGATCCTGAATCGGAATGCCGTCGATTTTAATGACGCCTCCAGTAGCATCATAAAAACGGCTGATTAAATTGGCGATCGTCGTTTTCCCGCTTCCCGTATGCCCGACAAGCGCAAGCGTCGAGCCCGCCGGGATAGAGAAGGAAACAGCGTGAAGGGCTTTTCGTTTTTCATCATACGAAAATTCAACCTCTTCAAAGCTGATCTCTCCATTTATCGTTTTCTTATGAATGGCATCCGGCTTCTCCTTGACATTTGGCTGTTCGTCCAGAAACTCAAAAATCCGCTCTGATGATGCCATCCCCATTAACAGCTGGTTGTAGACCTGGCCCAGTCTCGAAATAGGTTCCCAAAACATGCCCAGATAGAAGGCAAAAGAAACGAAGACGCCAATCGTGATGGTTTCATTCATGATGAGTGTGGCGCCATACCAAATTAAGACAGCTGTTCCAATCGCATTCGTCATTTCTACCAGAGGACGGAACATGGCATTTTTTCTTGTTGCTTCCTGCCAAGATTGATAGTTCTCCTGATTAACGCCGTCAAAATACGCCATATTTTCTTCTTCCTGCGTAAATGCCTGTGTGACACGGATGCCCTGAATGCTTTCATTCAAATGAGAGTTTAGCTTCGATTGCTTTAGACGCACCGATTGCCAGGAGCGGCGTATTTTTTTCCTTAGACTTGTTGAAATAAAAAACATAATCGGCAGTGTCACCATGATGGCGATAGTCAGCTCAGGACTCAGCGTAAACAAAATGATAATAACGCCGGCCAGAAGCAGCAAGTCCGTCAATAAGTTGATGACTCCGCTTGTAAAGAGCTCCTGAAGAGAGTTAATATCATTCATAATCCTGACCAAGATCGATCCGGCCGACCGCTGATCAAAAAATCGGTGGGATAAGCGCTGCACATGGGTAAATAAATGCTGCCGCAAATCGTATATCACATGCTGGCCAAGCTGATTCATCCACCTGATTCTTAACACATTAGCGGCATAATTGAGGACATATAAACCGCTAATGATGAAAATGAGCTGGATCAGCAGCCCCGAGTTTCTCGCTGTAATGGCTTGATCGAGAACATAAACGCCGATCAGAATAGGAATCACAAGCTTTACAGCAGTCCCAATCAATACGGTGAGAAAGGAAAGCGGCAAAATTGTTTTTCGATATGGTTTGACATAGCTCAGCAGCCGCCACATTTGAGCCCAGTTAAACGGCTTTTCAATGATTTCATCTGAAGAATAATAGAAACGCTCCAAAATCCCCTGTTTTTTTGCTTGTTTCATATGGTCCTCCCTATCCGACCTGATGCGGCTCATTGATCAATTTGACATCACGGTATTGCAAATCGTAAATCTTTTTATAATAGCCGCCTTTTTCAAGAAGCTCTTGATGTGTTCCCCTTTCACAAATGCGCCCCTTATCAAAAACGAGAATTTCATCGGCGTGTTTCAGTGAAGAAATGCGGTGAGCGATGATAAAGGTTGTGCGGTTTTTCATGACTTCTTTTAAGGCAAGCTGTATGCTGTGCTCCGTTTGCATATCTACTGCACTTGTGGCGTCGTCCAATATTAAAATGCTCGGGTTCAAACAGATGGCTCTCGCAATGGCTATACGCTGTTTCTGTCCGCCGGACAGCCCCATTCCCCTCTCTCCCAGCATGGTGTCATATCCGTCAGGAAGCTCCATAATAAAGTCGTGAGCCTGCGCCCTTTTTGCGGCTTCGATGATGTCTTCCATTGAGGCATCCGGCCTCCCGTACGAAATGTTTGCTCGAATCGTAGATGAAAACAGAAAAGATTCTTGAAGTACTACCCCAATATTGGAGCGAAGTGTTTTTAATGAATAATCTGTGAGGGGCTTGTGATCAATGGTAATCATTCCGCCAACAGGGCTGTAAAATCTAGTGAGGAGCTGTGTAACTGAGCTTTTGCCTGAACCTGTCGGGCCCAATAGGCCGATTACCTTCCCGCTGTTTGCCTCAAAGCTTACATTGCGCAGCGCGTTTGTTTGTTCTTTTCCGTATGCAAGAGAAACATTTTTGAAATGGACATTGCCGGTTAATTTTTGTTTATGCAAAACATGAGCATGGTCTGCGATGTCTTCTTCTTTTTCCAGAATTTCCAGCAGGCGTTCACCTGACGCTTTTGCTTGAGAGAACATATTGATTACAAAACCTAAGTTCATAATCGGCCACATCATATAATTCACGAGACTGAAAAAAGCGACAAGCTCGCCGGGATTAAGCTGATTTTGCATGACCAAGTAGCCGCCGTATGAGAGAAGAGCAACAATAGAAACATTACCGATAAATTCCATCAAGGGGAAATACGCAGACCAAATGGATGATGTTTGTAAATACTGTGCCCTGTATTCCGCATTGGCTTTATTGAAAGTGCTGATCTGAAAATCCTCTCTGGAAAGAGATTTCACCGTATTGATGCCGCTGATATTTTCCTGAACTTTTGTATTGAGTGTCGCAAACGATTTGCGGATGCCTCTAAAGGCCGGATGGACCCTTTTGTCAAACTGATATACAGCAACAGCGAGAAATGGCAGAACAGCTATTGTTACAAGCGTAAGTGGAACAGAATAGTAAAACATGACCGACAGGCTGATGGCGACCAGCAGGACGAATCGAATGAGCTCAGCGAGACCGTATGATAAGAAAAAACGAAGTCCTTCAACATCAGCTGTCAGCCTGGACATCAAATCACCTGTTTTCGCGTTATCATAATAAGAAAAAGAAAGCCTCTGCAGTTTTTCATAGAGGCCATTTCTCAGCCGATAAACGGATTTGATCCCGAACATATCACCTAAATATTGATGAAAAAAAGTGGCGGTTCCTTTCAGGGCCATTACCGCAATAAATCCTAAACTGACCCATGCTGCAAGCTGATACTGCCTCCCCAGCACGATTTCATCAATCGTAATTTGCAGGATAATCGGGTAAACGACAGTAATCGCAGTCATCAAAAGCATGGCGAGAAGCGACCACATAAACACCTTTCTGTACGGCCAATAAAATATTTTTAATCTTTTAAATGTCTCCATATCCAGCACCTTTCTCGTTTATATCTTCTTTACTATATCGATACCCGAAATAAATTTCTATTGTTTTTCAAAAATTCAGTCTAATGTTGGAGCGAGTCTCTTACTTTATAGGGAGTCCCTTATGTAAAATAAACGCTTACAGAAAATCATTGTATGCTGGGAGACTTGGGGATATGCGAATGAAGCACAAAAAAACCGGACGGCTGAGTGCCGTCCGGTTTTCATCCACCGCTGACCGGCGGAATGATGGCTACCGTGTCACCTGAAGATACAGAAGTATTTTCCTTTACATAGCTTTCATTAACAGCAATCATAGCTGTATCAATGGATGCAAGGCCGTATTGTTCTTTTAGATTCGCTTTTATTTCGTCTGTAGTTGCTTGTTCCATATCTATTTCCAATGCTTGTTTGCCAGCCTGTTCAGCAAGCCCTGCAAATAAAAGAATTTTAATCATGCTGCTCTCCCCCGCTTAGATCTGGTTTTCCGTTCGGATAAGCTGTTGTTTCAAGCTGATCGCCGATCCATTGCTCACCGTCTTCCCAAATTTCTTTTTTCCAAATCGGCACAATCTGTTTAATTCGTTCGATCGCATACTCATTGGCTTCATAAGCAGCTTTTCGATGGGGAGATGATACAGCGATCACTACCGCTGCTTCACCGATATCCAGCACACCTATACGGTGCGTGATCGCAGCTGAAGCACCTTCCCATTTTTCTTCGATTTCAGCGCCGATTTGAGCCAGCATTTGTACGGCCATCGGTTCATATGCCTCATATTCCAGCCGAACCGTTCTTTTTCCGTTTGTCCATTCCCGAACCGTGCCAATAAATGTCGTAATTGCCCCTGCTTCCCGTTTCTCCACTTTTTTGATAATGTCTTCAGTAATAATGGGTGTTTTCGTGATCTCAAACCGTTCCATTATGCAGATTCCCCCTTCAGCTGTGAAAGCACAAAATCCACGGCAACCGGATCATCCGCATGAAAAACGGGTAATCCCTGATGCTCTGTCATATGCTCTTTTTTTCTATAGATGATGGCGATTGTATTTACTGCCTGCAGCGCTTCTAGATCTTCCTCTTTGCTTAGTATAACCACTTTAGGATAAGGGGCTTTTTTAAAGCCTTCAATCAGAAGGCAGTCTGTTTCTAAAAACCGATATAACTCAATCAGCCGTGGCAAATCCCAATTGCGGCGGGCGGTCAGCTGTAACACACCAGCACCTTCTACTGCTGTCACATCAGCACCTGCCGCTCGATAACGGTCAGTGTCTTTTCCTTCAGTGAACGTTTGCGGTTCACCGCCGTGACCGTGGTGCTTCAGGCAGCCTAAATTGAGCCCCTCTTCAAAAGCTTTTTTAAGAATACGCTCGATAAACGTTGTTTTCCCGCTGTTTTGAAATCCTACAACTTGGACGATCGGGAAAGGACGGACCAAGGCCATTCACTTCCATTCTCTTCTCTGATGAGCAGCACTTGAACCGTTCTGCCTGATTCATATCCTCTCGTGCCGCCCGGCAGGATAATAAACGCATTTGCTTCTGCAAGTGACGTGACGGAGCTGGACTTATCTAATCCGACGGGTTCCGCCAACAGCTTTCCCTCCTGATGATATACGAAAGCACGAACAAATCGGGTAAAGGGGTTCGGCTTTGGAAAATCCTTAGTCAAAACAGCTTCCGCACAAATCGAATGAGGTTTTTCATTGAGAAGCCATGTCTGGATCATCGGTTTGACAAACAGTTCAAAGCCGACATAGCATGCCGACGGATTACCCGACAGGCCAAACAGCAGCATATCGTTTGCATGCGCCACCGTCGTCACGCTGCCCGGTCGCATGGCAACTTTATTAAAGAGCACGTCCGCTCCGAGTTTTTCATAGATCGCAGGCAAAAAGTCAAAATCACCAACCGACACACCGCCAGTTGTAATCAGAAAATCAACCTTTTTCATCGCTTCTTTGACCGCGGCAAAGCTTTTATCCAGATCATCAGAAATTTTCCCTAAATAAAGCGGTGATGCGCCTGCTTCTATTACTTGCGCATACACCATACTGGCATTGCTGTTGCGGATTTTCCCCGGCTCCAGCGGATCACTGACATTCAGCAATTCGGTACCGGTTGCGATAATCCCGACAACAGGCTTTCTCACGACAGGCACAGATGCGTATCCGAACGTTGCCAAAAGCGCAGTCACTCCTGGTGTCACTCGGGTGCCCTTTCTCAATAAAACACTCCCTTTTTGAGCGTCTTCACCTGTTTTTGAAATATTATCCCCTGGCTGAAAACGGCGTTTTAAAGACATAAACGCCTTCCCATTCTTCTCAAAGGGTTGAGTCAGCTCAATCATGACGACAGCATCAGCCCCTTCAGGGATTTGCGCGCCAGTCATAATCCGCACGGCCTCAAACGGGCCAAGTTCTTTTTCAGATACAGCCCCCGCTCCGATATGGTCAATGACTTCAAACCGAACCGGGTTCTCACGTGAAGCTTCAGCCGTATCGCACGCTCTGACGGCAAAACCGTCGTATGGTGAACGGTCAAATGCGGGTACGTGGTGATCTGCTGTTACGTCTTCAGCTAAAAATCGATGAAGGCTGTTTTCAAGCGCCACCCATTCTGTTCCCCCTTGTTTATGAAAATGGCAGACACGCCGAACTGCCTCGTCTACCGGTATCGGTGTTCTTTTCTCCAGCATTCTGACCCCTCCAGTTGTTACAATCCAATTACTCTTGCCAACACGGAATTGGCTTCTTTCACATCATTTGTTCCATGCACCAGTGCACGTCCGTCATTGAATATGACAATTCTGAAATCCTCGTAAAAAATATGTAGCAAAAACGCATTGGCCTCGACCTTGCCGATTGTTTTCAGCCGCTTGATGAGCTCCTGTTTCGGAATTCTTTTTAATGACTCCGACCTTATCTGAACTGTATCACGGCCGCACAGTACAGCGGCTTTTGGTGTGTTCCAGTCTTGGAGATAAGGATAAACCGCATGTGTTCCGCAAGACGGGCAATCCTCACGGCGTACATGATTAACGTTAATCTTCATATGCGAGTTGTTCCAGACATCGAACGTCACAAAACCGCGCTGTATCGCGTCTGTTTGGCCGGTTAGCAGCTTTAAAGCCTCAGCCTGCTGATAGGCAGACACGATATGCACAGCGGGCGGAATGATGCCAGCCGTATCACACGTCGCCCCGCCGACAGGAATTTGCTCAAACAAACAAGATAGACAAGGGGTTTCTCCCGGAATAATCGTCATGAACATCCCTTGGCTGCTTACACAAGCGCCATAGACCCACGGTGTCTTTGTTTTCTGGGCTAGATCGTTTATCAGCATGCGGGTTTCAAAATTATCTGTCGCGTCGATCACGACATCTGCTTTTTCAATCAGCGGCTCAAGCGTTTCGGCCGTTCCTTCGGCAACATGGGCCTCAATATGTATTCCGCTGTTAATCACTGAGAGATGCTCTTTGGCAGCCATGGCTTTCGGCATGCGGAGCTTGGCATCGCTTTCTGTATAAAGCTGCTGCCTCTGCAGATTGCTCCACTCCACATAGTCACGGTCAATAATGGTAATGGTGCCGACTCCCGCTCTCGCAAGCCCTTCAGCTCCTGCAGTCCCGAGCGCCCCCGCTCCGACAACCAGGACATGGCTGTCTCCCAATCTTTTCTGGCCCTTTTCCCCTATTTGTTTAAATCTGATTTGCCGTGAATAACGCTCCTCCATCAAACCTGTTCTCCTTATCTTTTATGTCATCTTAACATGTTTTTGCCCCATCAGTCCCACCTGAAGGAATCCGTTTTTTCTTCCAAACAGTTAAAATCCTCACGTGTATTAATGTTGATAAACTCAGCCGGATTTGCCCCAATTTCTTCAGCGTGTACGTAACAAACCGAAATTCGATCTAACAAATCTGAAATTCTTAATCTCTTCTCAGAAAGCTGATCATATAGAATGGGCATGATTCTTTTATGGTAAATTGCAATCAATGGCTGCTCCCGTCCGTCTGAAATCGGGACAACCGCGTCTGTACCGGCAGTCATCAAACGCTCGAGCTCCAGCATCGTCCTTCTTTGTATCAGCGGCGTGTCACAGGAAAGAACGGTATAAAGATCACCGTTTGTCTTTTTAAAAGCGGTATATATACCAGCCAATGGCCCCATGCCTTGAAAAGGCTCAGCATCTTGATACACTTCATTTTCACCGTTTTCTTGAAATCTATCAATAAACTCAGGACGGCTGATGATAACCGTATGTTCTCCAAGCGCCCTTTTGGCCCATTCGTAAAACATCCTGCCCCTCCATTTCACAAACGCCTTCGGTTCTCCGAAGCGCCGTGAGGCTCCCCCTGCCAGCAGTACGTTTATATGCTCCATGTCATCTCACCTCTAGTTCGTTAAAAGCATAGCAAAAGCAAAGCCCCGACGCCACTGCTTGTCTGTTTATTAAAGAGGAATAGCTGTTCAGTATTTGCATATTGTAGTGTTAACATCATGAGGGAGATGGTTCGAATGAAAAGATCAGGTCCTTTTTTCCACGACGTGTCTCAGGAGAACCTTTACTTAAAATCAGAGCTTTCAAGGTGCCATAAGCTGATTGCCGAACTTGAAGCAAGCTACTTCCATCAGAAAAATAACAAACTGCTCAAAGAAAATAACGATATGAAAGAAAAACTTCAGCAGCTGTCTGCCGAATTAACACAAATGTCAACGAAAGAAAAACACGCCTCCCACACCAGCCAAACCCTGCACCAAATAAGAGCTGAACTGCTTGATAAAATCGTTGCATTGCAGGAGCTTCTTTCTGCTGAAACCTACAAACGCAAAGCCGAAATCCAAGAAAAACATAAACTTCATATCGCTAAAATTAAAATTGAAGAAGAAAATAAACATCTGCATCAACGAATCAGCCATCTTCAGGCCTCTATTGAGCAGAAACAGAACGCACTGCTTCAAGCAAAACAGCAAACCGAATTAATAAAAGCCGAAAACGGCCGTCTAAAAGAGCAAATGGTAGAAAAAGAATATCAGCTAAAACATATCAAAATAGAAGTTGATCATATGAAAGACCGAATCATAGAAACGAAAGAAAGGCTGCTCGAAATAGAAAAAACGAAAGAAAAATTATTTCACGAAACTATTATATCGTATAAACGTCAGCTTGATGAAAGCGATGCCTGGATTGCTTCTCATTTTGCCGATATTGATGGCGGCACGAAACAAACAGAAAAAACGGAAGAAGAAGCTCCAGCGGTCTACACGCAGCCAAATCATGTAGAAACCATACTTGAAGATGTCACCAAACAGATACATGCACTTCAAAAACAGCTCTTCCGCGCCCAATCATCAGACCAGTCCATGAGTCATACAATCGAAGAGCTGAAAAGCAGAGCCGCTGAGGAAAAACCTTATCAAAAGTGGGTATATAAGCTCAATCTTGAAAAAGAAAACAAACCTTCACAGAAAAAAACTCAATAAAAAACTGCTTGAGCACTACGCCAAGCAGTTTTTCTGTATGTTTATTCATTTGCTGATTCTGCAGATTCAGCTGATTCGATTTCACCTTCTAAAATGTACTGGCCGCGATACGGTTTTTTCACTTCCGGGTACATTTTAATTAAGCTTTGCATAAACGTTGTCATATTAGGGATTTCAAGACCGCTTTCTTTTTCAATCTCTTTTTGAAGCTCGGAGCTCTTAATCGCCGCGTTGTGGCGTTTTAATGTTTTAATGGCAGCTTCACGCAGCTTAGCTGCTTTCGATCCCGGTCTTGCCGTTCCTCTTCTTCTTCGTGTTGTTCCGTCAGGTATGCCGGCAGGAAGAGAGGAAATAGATTGAAGCTGAGGCTGTACAGACTGCTGTTGTGATTGCGGCTGATAGCTTCTGATTTCCTGAGCCGCAAGCTCAGCAAGAACCGGCAGAGAGTCAGTTTTTCGTTCAGAACGGAAATCCTTTTTGACTTCGGAAGGGCTTCCATTTCTGTCCAGCTCTCTTAATTTTGCGTATATTTTATCACGTTCGATTTGATATTCACGAATGACTTTCACTTCAGCTTCATTTAATTGTTCTAATCGTAAGCGCAAAGCTTCTCTTTCATTAAACATTCCTCAATGTACCCCCTATCAAAATTAACATCTTTAATTAAGATATTAGATTACAAAAGTAATTTTATCAACTATTATTTTAGCATTTTACTATTATATTTACTCTATGAAAAATTC
>NZ_JAJSOZ010000027.1:0-30679 GCF_021282335.1 Bacillus sp. G16
TTCAACCGGATAACTCACTCTTGTCCCCATAGAAAAAACACCTCCAAGTCTAATTTCGGATAACAATCATCCGTATTCAAACTTGAAGGTGTTTTTATTTGTCTCATCTTATGGGGTCAGTCCCATCTTCCCCGCTTTTTTATGCTGAATTTCTTTGTTTCTCTGTCTGAAGAATGTATCGATCCCGTCCGGCTCCCAGCCCGGCTGCACCCATTACGATCAGGGCAGCAATCAGAAGCACAATCGGCATTGTCCATGAATGCGTCTGGTCAAAAAGATAGCCGACAAAGATTGGACCGACGGCCGCAAGCAGGTAGCCGAATGACTGAGACATGCCTGACAGTGCCGCGGCTTGCTGGGCATTTTCACTGCGGAGACCAATCAAGGTGAGCGCCAGACTAATGCTTGAGCCTTGTCCGATACCGATAATCACCATCCAGATGGCAAGCAGTGTATGGCTGCCACCCGCTAATAATCCGCATAGGCCGATCAGATAGACTGCGGTCAGTCCCGCAACAATGCCACGTTGATGTTTCAAGCGATCTGCTAAAACAGGTGTCAGAAAAGTGGAAGGCAGACTCGCAAATTGCATGAGTGACACCATCCATCCGGCTGTTGACGTATCAATCCCGTGTGAACGGAGAATTTCAGGAAACCAAGCGATGCTGCTGTAGAATAAAAATGATTGGAGTCCCATAAAGATGGTGACATGCCATGCCATTTTGGAAGACCATATGGAACTTGATTGAAGCTTCATCGCCTGGTTTGCCGTATCCCGATGGCGCAGCTGAGGTATCCAAATCAGCAATGCAAGGAAAGCCAGCCCGCCCCATAAGAGAAAGGCCTGCTTCCATCCGCCATCCATCTGGGTTGCTAAAGGAACGCTGATACCCGATGCTAAAGCCGCGAATATATTCATTGATGTCGTATACAGGCTGATCATGATCCCTGATTTTTCAGGGTATTTATGTTTGATTAAGCTTGGCAAAAGTACGTTGCCAATCGCAATTCCGACTCCGATGAGTGCCGTTCCGAAAAACAAAGCGGCAGTATAGCCGGTAGAACGAATCAAAACGCCGATAAACAGTATCATGAGACCAAGCCACAAGGTTCGCTCATTTCCGAGGCGCTGTCCAACCTTAGGCGCAAGCGGAGAAAGAATGGCAAACGAAAGCAGTGGGAGTGCGGTCAAAAACCCGGCTGCCCCATTGGACATGTGCAGCTCTGCCCGGATAGAGCTGATGACCGGACCGACTGAAGTGATCGCAGGCCGTAAGTTAAACGCGATAAAGATAATGCCGGCTATCAGCCAAAACGATTGGATTTTTTTATTTTGTGGATGTGGCAAAGCAGTTACTCCTTCTTTCTAACATATACTAATTATAATTCCGTAAGATGAAAGCAAGTATGCGAACGAATGCTACGATTGTTTTTCTTCTTTCTGCAATTCAGCCATTTTGGCAAGCAGAATATGCTGAGGCATATGCATGATCTGTTCAAGCGGCAGATTCAAGGACTCTGCAAGCTTTTGTGCAGTTTCAGCGGAAATTTGCAAAGGTCTCACAAAAGATCCCTCCTCTCTTCTGTTCATTGTACAAGAATCAGGTGTGAAATGTAAGAAGATGTAACAAAGGAATGGAGCAATCCGAAAATGCCCGTTATAAAAGAGGGAAGGAGGGTTCTTATGCACGCACCGTTGTCGTTATTAAAACAAATGCTGAATGAACACCAAAAAGACACTGAGAAAGCTGTCACTTTTGAAG
The DNA here is from genome assembly GCF_021282335.1 of Bacillus sp. G16. Lineage (NCBI taxonomy): Bacteria > Bacillati > Bacillota > Bacilli > Caryophanales > Bacillaceae > Bacillus > Bacillus sp. G16. Next base: position 1,764 of record NZ_JAJSOZ010000027.1, read on the forward strand.
AATATATAGCGGTGAGGCTAAAGCTTCAGGAGCTGATGGGAAAATGTGCTTCGTTCGAGGAGTGGGATTTGTATCAAAAGGCGGCCGATCTGATGATGCACACAGGCTTACAATGGATGAAATAAGCCGATAACCGCTAAAAAACCCCCGCTGCAGCGAAGGGTTTCATTCATTAAAATGAGTGTTCTTCTTCCACATTTTTAAACTGGTCATAAATCACAAGCTTTGCCGGACTGTTTTCCTTTGCCACCTGTTTGGCTTTTTCTATCGCGGCGTCTTTAGATGTATACAAAGCTGTCGGCGCCACATTCTCTACCTTAATAAACCAGCCGTCCGCATCGACATTGGGTGTAACCGCATATTTTTTTATCATCTTTCATTCCTCCCTCACGTTTTATTGCGTTTTTCCCGCCCTGTTACTGTCCGAAACGACCCAATCGGCTAACTGAAAAAAACAGGAAACAGACAATTTTTCTATTTTTTTTCTGCAGAAATGGTAGAATGGAGTTTGGAGATTTTTTAATGAGAGGACGGTGCTTAGCATGACAGACCTTCTAAATGATCGGCTTCCTCCGCAAAATATAGAAGCCGAACAAGCCGTGTTAGGCGCTATTTTTTTACAGCCGTCTGCTTTAACACTGGCTTCAGAAGTATTGATTCCAGATGATTTTTATAGAATGTCCCACCAAAAAATCTATAATGCGATGCTGGTGCTCGGAGACCGAGGTGAACCGGTTGATCTAGTGACGGTTACATCAGAGCTTGCGAACACAGACCTGCTGGAAGAAGTGGGCGGCATTTCGTATCTGACAGATATCGCAAACTCGGTGCCGACAGCGGCTAACATAGAATATTATGCGAAAATCGTTGAGGAAAAATCGATTCTTCGCCGATTGATCAGAACAGCGACAACCATTGCTCAAGACGGGTATACCCGTGAGGATGAAGTTGAGGATTTACTCAGTGAAGCGGAAAAAACGATTATGGAAGTGGCGCAGCGCAAAAATACGAGTGCCTTCCAAAATATTAAGGACGTCCTTGTCCAAACATATGACAATATCGAACAGCTTCACAATCGAAAAGGCGATATCACGGGGATTCCGACAGGATTTACTGAGCTTGACCGGATGACTGCCGGGTTCCAGCGCAACGACTTGATCATTGTGGCTGCCCGTCCGTCAGTGGGGAAAACAGCCTTTGCCCTGAACATCGCACAAAACGTGGCAACCAAGACCGACGAGAGCGTAGCGATTTTCAGTCTAGAGATGGGGGCAGAGCAGCTCGTTATGCGTATGCTCTGTGCCGAGGGAAATATCAATGCCCAGAATCTCCGTACCGGTAACCTGACGGAAGAGGATTGGGGCAAGCTGACGATGGCGATGGGAAGCCTGTCGAACAGCGGGATTTACATTGATGATACACCGGGAATCCGCGTGAGTGAAATCCGCGCCAAGTGCCGCCGCTTGAAGCAGGAAAGCGGACTTGGCATGATTTTGATCGACTATCTGCAATTGATTCAGGGAAGCGGACGTTCAAAGGATAACCGTCAACAGGAAGTATCAGAAATTTCCCGTGAACTGAAGTCGATCGCCCGGGAGCTGCAAGTCCCTGTTATCGCGCTTTCTCAGCTTTCCCGGGGCGTTGAGCAGCGTCAGGATAAACGTCCGATGATGTCTGATATCCGGGAATCAGGAAGTATCGAGCAGGACGCGGATATTGTCGCGTTCCTTTATCGTGATGACTACTATGACAAAGAAACCGAGAATAAAAATATTATCGAAATCATTATTGCCAAACAGCGTAACGGCCCGGTAGGAACCGTGTCTCTTGCGTTCGTAAAAGAATACAATAAATTCGTCAACCTGGAACGGCGTTTTGATGACGCAGGTGTTCCGCCCGGCGCATAACCCCAAGAGCTGATCTTGGGGTTTTTTCATTCAAAGGATTGAAGAAATATCGTCCGCTCAGCGGATGAAAAATTGAAAGCGTTTTAATAAAATGGTGCAAAAAGGAGATGGTAATATGGGAAATCGTTTTTCATATTTTCATGCAGCGCAAATACGGATTGCGCGGCCTACGGGCCAGCTTAATGAAATCATTCGTTTTTATGAAGAAGGGCTAGGCTTGAAACGAATAGGAGCGTTTTCGAAGCATAATGGGTATGACGGTGTCATGTTCGGTCTCCCGCATGCCGATTATCATTTGGAGTTCACCCAGCATGAGAAGGAAAGCAGTGCCCCTGTTCCTTACCCCGACAGCCTCCTCGTTTTTTATGTGCCGAATGCGGATGAACTGACAGCGATCACTTCAAGGCTGAGACACATGGGCTATCAAGAGGTCGAATCTGAGAATCCGTACTGGAGCCATGGCGGCGTGACGATAGAGGATCCGGATGGCTGGCGAATCGTTTTTATGAATACAAATGGAATATCAGGCAAGTGATTCTTTTTTGTGCTAAAGGATGAAAGTTTCACGAGCTTTTTATGACAAAGCGGTGAGAAAACGCTTATAAAACGAATGAAAGCGAACGAATATAGATTTACAATAATTTAATGTTCGGATTTACAATTGACTTTCTGTTTCTTCACTGATAAACTTGATTTGTTTGAATAGAATCGTTTTGAAAGGTTAACGGAGGTGCACGGACATGTCTTCAGTAGTTGTAGTAGGTACGCAATGGGGCGATGAAGGGAAAGGTAAAATCACAGATTTCCTGTCAGAAAATGCAGAAGTGATCGCCCGTTATCAAGGCGGAAATAACGCAGGGCATACAATCAAGTTTGACGGAATCACATACAAGCTTCACTTAATCCCGTCAGGAATTTTCTATAAGGATAAAACGTGTGTGATCGGAAACGGAATGGTTGTAGATCCGAAAGCATTAGTCACAGAGCTTGCGTATCTTCATGAGCGCAACGTCAGTACAGATAACCTGAGAATCAGCAACAGAGCTCATGTCATTCTGCCGTATCATTTGAAATTGGATGAGGTGGAAGAAGAGCGCAAAGGGGCCAACAAGATCGGCACAACGAAAAAAGGGATCGGCCCTGCTTACATGGATAAAGCAGCCCGCATCGGAATTCGCATCGCGGATTTGTTAGACCGTGACGCGTTTGCGGAGAAGCTTGAACGCAATCTTGAAGAAAAAAACCGTCTGCTTGAGAAAATGTATGAGACAGATGGATTTAAAATTGAGGATATCTTAGACGAATATTATGAGTACGGCCAGCAGATTAAAAAGTATGTTTGCGATACATCTGTTGTCTTAAATGATGCTCTGGATGAAGGGCGCCGTGTATTGTTTGAAGGCGCGCAAGGGGTTATGCTCGATATTGACCAAGGAACATACCCGTTTGTTACGTCATCTAACCCGGTTGCCGGCGGTGTCACGATCGGTTCTGGTGTCGGCCCGACCAAAATCCAGCACGTTGTCGGTGTATCAAAAGCATATACGACTCGTGTCGGTGACGGTCCTTTCCCGACTGAGCTGAAAGATGAAATCGGCGATCAAATCCGTGAAGTCGGACGCGAATATGGAACAACAACAGGCCGTCCGCGCCGTGTCGGCTGGTTTGACAGCGTTGTTGTCCGCCACGCCCGCCGTGTGAGCGGAATTACAGATCTTTCTTTGAACTCAATCGACGTTTTAACAGGAATTGAAACGCTGAAAATCTGTGTGGCGTACCGCTACAAAGGCGAAATCATTGAAGAATTCCCAGCAAGCCTTAAAGCACTTGCTGAATGTGAGCCGGTATATGAAGAAATGCCGGGCTGGACTGAGGATATCACAGGTGCGAAGAGCTTGAGCGAGCTTCCGGAAAACGCGCGCCACTATCTTGAGCGCGTGTCTCAGCTGACAGGCATTCCGCTTTCTATTTTCTCTGTCGGTCCAGACCGTTCACAAACAAATGTCCTTCGCAGCGTGTACCGCGCGAACTAAATAGAATATGCTTGCAAGCCCCTGATATAGGGGCTTGTTTTTTGTTTGAAAGCCGCAGATAAGTTGGTCTGAGAAAAAAATATGAAAAAAAACCAAAAAAGTTATTGCCACTTCTATTTGTTCGTGATATTATAAATCTCGTTGTTACGGAAACTGCTTCAATAGAGTACAAGATGAGAACATAATCCAAGTCGTTTGCTCTATGGAAATTCCGACATCTTAAGAGCCATTAGCTCAGTTGGTAGAGCATCTGACTTTTAATCAGAGGGTCGAAGGTTCGAGTCCTTCATGGCTCACCATTTCGTGAAGGCCCGTTGGTCAAGCGGTTAAGACACCGCCCTTTCACGGCGGTAACACGGGTTCGAATCCCGTACGGGTCATTGATTTACTTTAGCGTTATTGCTAAATTCCTTATTTGTCTGTGAGAGCTGACACGACAGCTCTCCGGGCAATTACTGTAAGGTCCGGTAGTTCAGTTGGTTAGAATGCCTGCCTGTCACGCAGGAGGTCGCGGGTTCGAGTCCCGTCCGGACCGCCATTTTACTTTACTTAGTAGAGAAAAATAAAACATTTGGCTCGGTAGCTCAGTTGGTAGAGCAACGGACTGAAAATCCGTGTGTCGGCGGTTCGATTCCGTCCCGAGCCACTTACCAAACGCATCTGCAATCGTAGGTGCGTTTTTTCTTTTAGGAAAAAGGCAAACATGAGGAGTGTTATAATAGAAGAAAAAGGGAGAACCGGCCCTGCGGCCGGTTCAAAGAAGAAGACGTCATTGATAAAGACGCACTCCGGTGAGGGGAGGTTTCAGTAAAGTTATCTTTTTTAAAAAAAGTTGACCAGCATGACAAAAGATAAACAATTGGAGGATAAAGGTGAAACATGTGTTTTTTTCTAAACCTTTATTTTTTTTATCTTTTGACCTTAAACCGTTATAATAGACAAGGACCCATTGTTTACATGGGCCATAAGTGATGAAACGAATGTTATATAGATGAAATGAAGTTATTCGGCAGGAGGAAAATCAAAATGATGGATAAAAAGATCCTTGTAGTAGATGATGAAAAACCGATTGCAGATATATTGGAATTTAACTTAAGAAAAGAAGGCTATGAAGTGCACTGTGCCCACGACGGAAATGAAGCCGTTGAAATGGTAGAAGAGCTTCAGCCTGATTTAATTCTTTTAGATATTATGCTTCCTAATAAAGACGGCGTTGAAGTGTGCCGTGAAGTCAGAAAGAAATATGATATGCCGATCATTATGCTGACGGCAAAGGATTCAGAAATTGACAAGGTCATCGGGCTTGAAATCGGCGCTGATGACTATGTCACAAAACCATTCAGCACACGCGAGCTTCTGGCACGTGTAAAAGCGAACCTGCGCCGTCAGCTGACAACAGCGCCTGCGGAGGAAGAATCGTCCTCTAACGAGATTCATATCGGCTCTCTCGTCATCTTCCCTGACGCGTATGTCGTATCAAAACGAGATGAAACAATCGAATTGACTCATCGTGAGTTCGAATTGCTTCATTATTTAGCAAAACATATCGGACAAGTGATGACACGTGAACATTTGCTTCAAACCGTTTGGGGATATGATTACTTCGGCGATGTCAGAACGGTTGACGTAACAGTCCGTCGGCTTCGTGAAAAAATCGAGGACAACCCGAGCCATCCAAATTGGATCGTCACACGCCGCGGCGTAGGTTATTACTTGAGAAACCCAGAACAGGACTAATGCCCATATGAATAAGGTTGGTTTTTTTCGGTCGATCCAATTTAAGATTACCTTGATTTATGTGCTTTTGATTATCATTGCAATGCAAATCATTGGTGTGTATTTTGTCAATCAGGTAGAGAAGTCGCTGATCAGCTCTTATGAACAATCGCTGAATCAGCGAATCGACAACCTTTCTTACTATATCGAACAAGAATATAAAAGCGATAATGACAGCACCGTCATCAAGGATGACGTCAGCCGTATTTTGAATGACTTCACGAAAAGTGATGAGGTTCGGGAAATTAGTTTTGTAGATAAAAGCTATGAAGTGGTCGGTTCTTCAAAACCGTATGGTGAGGAAGTTGCAGGGAAACAAACAACCGATCTGATCTTTAAAAGAATTTTTTCTACTAAACAATCGTATTTAAGAAAGTACTATGACCCGAAAAGCAAAATCAGAGTCCTCATTTCCGCGAAGCCCGTCATGACTGAAAACCAAGAGGTTGTCGGCGCGATCTATGTTGTCGCGAGTATGGAAGAGGTCTTTAATCAAATGAAGACCATCAACACGATACTGGCGTCCGGCACTGGTTTGGCACTCGTTTTGACGGCCCTTCTCGGTATTTTTCTGGCAAGAACCATTACCCACCCGCTTTCAGATATGAGAAAGCAGGCGATGGAGCTTGCGAAAGGGAACTTCTCGAGGAAGGTTAAAAAGTATGGGCATGATGAAATTGGGCAGCTTGCCACCACGTTTAATCACTTAACGAGAGAGCTTGAAGATGCCCAGGCGATGACAGAAGGAGAGCGCAGAAAGCTTGCCTCTGTTATTGCCTATATGACAGACGGCGTTATCGCCACAAACCGAAACGGAGCGATTATTCTCTTAAACAGCCCGGCGCTGGAGCTGCTGAACGTTTCACGTGAAACAGCCTTAGAAATGCCGATTACGAGCTTGCTGGGGATTCAAGAGAATTATACATTTGAAGATTTAGTAGAGCAGCAGGATTCTATGCTGCTTGAAATTGAGCGCGATGATCAATTAACGGTGCTTCGCGTGAATTTCTCTGTGATTCAGAGGGAACATGGTAAAATTGATGGTTTAATCGCTGTCATTTACGATGTAACCGAGCAAGAGAAAATGGATCAGGAACGCAGGGAATTCGTTGCGAATGTATCACACGAGCTGCGGACGCCGCTCACGACAATGCGCAGTTATTTAGAGGCGTTAGCTGAAGGTGCGTGGGAAAATAAAGACATTGCCCCGCGTTTCTTAATGGTGACGCAAAATGAAACAGAGCGTATGATCCGGCTTGTCAATGACTTGCTGCAGCTTTCGAAATTTGACAGCAAGGATTATCAATTCAACCGGGAATGGATTCAGATTGTCCGGTTTATGTCGCTTATTATTGATCGTTTTGAAATGACAAAAGAACAGCATGTGGAATTTATCCGCAATCTGCCGGACAGAAATCTGTACGTCGAGATTGACCAGGATAAAATTACCCAGGTGCTCGATAATATTATTTCCAACGCTTTAAAATACTCACCGGAAGGCGGACATGTCACGTTCTCCATTGATGTAAATGAAGAGGAAGAACTCCTCTATATCAGCGTCAAGGATGAAGGGATCGGAATTCCGAAAAAAGATGTCGAAAAAGTCTTTGACCGCTTCTACAGGGTTGATAAAGCGAGAACGAGAAAGCTTGGCGGCACCGGCCTGGGGCTGGCGATTGCAAGAGAAATGGTTCAGGCGCACGGCGGAGATATTTGGGCGGACAGCATAGAAGGAAAAGGCACGACGATTACATTTACTCTTCCATATAAAGAGGAACAAGAGGATGATTGGGATGAAGCGTGAAAATATAAAAACGATATTACTTACGGTACTCGTCGTCATCAGTCTTGTTTTTACGTGGGGGATATGGACGTTCCAGCCAAACTTTTCTGAAGGCTCATCATCAACAGAGTCTACTGTGCGTGAGAAGCATAAAATCGAAAAAAACACCCAAAAGCTGTCTGAAACGGTAAGGCCAAGGGAAATGTTTATCCATGATGACGGCGCTCATTACAAAGTGGATAATGAAGCCCTCTATGAAGAAGTCTGGTCTGACTTGCCGCATTGGGATGTAAAAGGAATTAAAGATATCTCTGATCAGTATGACAAGGTTGGATTCAAGAGCTGGTTTTATGGAATAGGCGGTTATGAAGCGAAGCTTGACTTGCAATTCAGTGATACGATTCCTATTGATATATTCCAAACGCTGTTTAAATGGTCTAATCAGTCGTTTGAATACAGTTCGTTTGATCATATTCTGATTCCGTTCAATGAAACAAAAGCGAACAAGAAAATTTATTTGGTGTCTTACAGCAAACAGCTCATTCTGGAAGTGACCGTTGAATCGGCAAACTACCGGAACATTATGAACGACTTGGAAAACAGGCAATCAAACATGCCGGCGTACAGTTTGTTCTCAATTGGCTCTAAAAAAGAATTCCTGCTGCCGAACAAACCGCTTACGATGGACAAAAAAGAGTTTGTCACAGAATCGATTAAAACTAACACCTTTAAGCAGACTTTGTTCAGCGATCCGAGCATTGTAAGGGAAGATTCGAATTACAACAACAGAAATGTCCTGACAGATGGGATCAGCCGGTTAGATGTGAATCTAAGCCAGCGCCAGGTGCAATTCCAGCAGCGCAATTTAGTGCAGAGCACATCCTATCAAACAGGTGAATTAATCAAAAAGAGCCAAAAATACCTTGAGGATACGGGAAGCTGGACGGATCACTATCAATTTTTCAATATCAATGACAGCCAGCAGCTGAGCTTCTATATCTTTATGGATCAGATGCCGGTCATTAACAGCACCGCCAAACCGTTCGGAGCGACATCGGCGATTACGGTGCAGTGGGCGAACGATGATATTCTCAGCTATAAGCGGCCGAATTACAGTCTCGGAACGAACCCGATTAAAACAAGTGAGACAGAGCTGATGAGCGGCAGTGAGGTGAAGATGCTGCTTTCTAAACAAACCGCTTATGATACGGACAAAATTGATCAGATCTTCCTTGCTTATCAATTGGTATCAACATCAACCAACGATGATCCTCTTGTTGAACTGGAACCGGTCTGGGCGATGAAAGTAAATGGAAAAATTGTGCCGATCACAAAGGATTTATTGATGAAGGAGGGGGCAAACAGTGGAGTGGAATAAGACAAAATCAATCTTCATCGTTGCCTTCCTCATTTTAGATATTTTCTTAGGCTATCAGTTTTTTCAAAAATGGCAGGCGACCAGCAAAGAATATGAGGTCATTAAAAATGATGTCGAGCATGATATGAAGGCCGACCATATCACGTATGAAGGCCTGAATAAGGAAGCGACAGAAGGCTACCGGATCACAGCAAATCAAAAGACCTTCACCAAGGAGGAAATTGAGGCGCTGAAGGATCAAAAGCCTTTGATGGACATGCCTAGTGATGATCATAAAGTAACGAGCCTGAAAATGAAGTTCACGAATCCGATCGCCCTATCAAAGAAGAATATCGAGGACGATGCTCAGACGCTTGTTTCTTCGAAAATCCAAGATGGCGAAAAATATAAGCTTTGGAAGGTTGATAAATCGAAGAAAGAAATTGTTTTCTTCCAAACGTATGAAGGTCATTATATTTACCAGAAGACCGACAATTCCTCTAATATGATCGGGCAAGTGGTGCTGCACTTAAACGCTAAAAACGAGGTTGTGTCGTACGACCAGACAACGCTTGAGACCTTTAAGCAAATTCAGAAAGAAAGCTTAATCACTGAAATGGATGCGGTTGAGCTATTGTACTATCAAAATCAATTAAAAGAATACAGCACTGTGAAGAGCTGTAAATTCGGCTACGTAGCACAATATCCGCTGACAAGTACGCAGGTGCTGGCACCGGTATGGAGAATTACGGTCGAGTACGATAAAAAAGTGAACGGTGAGAAAAAGACAGTACAAGAGTATTTTACTGTGAATGCTTTGGAGAGTACGATTTTAGATACAGATCAATGAAAATAATGGAGTGAACAGACATGAGCTTGCAATTTAGCGTACTTGCGAGCGGGAGTACGGGAAATGCGTTTTACCTCGAAACAGAGGATCACGCATTTTTAGTGGACGCCGGTTTGAGCGGGAAAGCCATGGATGGACTGATGGCGCAGATTGGGCGTAAGCTGGATGATGTAGACGGCATTTTTGTGACGCATGAGCATAGTGATCATATTAAGGGACTCGGTGTGGTCGCCAGAAAGTACAAGCTTCCGATTTATGCGAATGAGAAGACATGGAAAGCGATGGAGAACCAGATCGGCAAAATAGACACCGATCAAAAATTTGTGTTTCCGATGGAGACGGTGAAGTCGTTCGGCGGACTTGACGTGGAGTCGTTTGGCGTCTCTCATGACGCGGCGGAACCCATGTTTTATGTATTCCATTATAACGGCCGAAAGCTCGCATTAATGACAGATACGGGATACGTCAGCGACCGGATGAAAGGGATCATCCGGTCAGCGAATGTGTTTGTGTTTGAAAGCAATCACGATGTCGGTATGCTGCAAATGGGAAGATACCCGTGGAGCATTAAGCGGCGGATTTTAAGTGACGTGGGGCACGTTTCAAATGAAGATGCTGCCTTGGCGATGACCGATGTCATTGGCGATGAGACGTCACGAATTTACTTGGCACATTTGAGCCAGGACAACAACATGAAGGAGCTGGCGAGAATGTCTGTGCAGCAGACATTAGCTTCTAAAGGGTTTGTGACGGGTGAGACATTTGATTTGTATGACACCGATCCGAAGAAGGCCACGCCGCTTTGCGCTGTATAATTTTTCTATGTAAATCATGACTATTATAGGAGTTTCTAACCCACAATATAACCATATTAACGTTCTTGGAAAGGATGGAATATGGTGGATTACGATCGTGAGGAAGAACATACTACTCCTGAACAGCCAAAGAGAAGCAAAAAAGGATATTTCCTTTCTAGTCTGATTGGCGTGATTGTCGGTGCCGTATTAATGGCGTTTATCATGCCGTACCTGTCAAATGAAGGGTTAGATACGGGCGCCTTAGATCAGCAGCAGAACAACAATGGCCAAGAATCAATCAGGACGGTGAATGTCAGTGTCAACAACGCCGTCACCAAGATTGTCAGCAATGTGTCGCCCGCCGTTGTCGGTGTTGTGAACATCCAAAAATCAGATATTTGGGGAGAGAGCGGCGAGGCTGGGAGCGGCTCAGGCGTCATCTATAAGAAAAATGACAACTCTGCTTATGTCGTGACCAACCATCATGTTATCGAGGGCGCTTCCCAAATTGAAATCAGCCTGAAAGACGGCTCGCGTGTATCGGCTGACCTTGTCGGCAGCGACCAGCTGATGGACCTGGCTGTTTTACGGGTGAAAAGCGATAAAATAAAAGCAGTCGCCGACTTCGGAAATTCAGATAAAGTGAAATCAGGGGAGCCGGTTATTGCGATTGGCAACCCGTTAGGCCTTGAGTTTGCAGGCTCTGTCACACAGGGGGTCATCTCAGGTACGGAGAGGGCAATTCCAGTGGATTCAAACGATGACGGACAGCCTGACTGGAACGCAGAAGTCCTGCAAACAGATGCGGCCATTAACCCTGGGAACAGCGGCGGCGCTTTGTTAAATATGGACGGGAAAGTCATTGGCATCAATTCAATGAAAATTGCCGAATCGGCGGTTGAAGGGATTGGCCTGTCGATTCCGTCTAAGCTTGTGATTCCGGTGATAGAGGATCTGGAGAAATATGGCGAAGTCAAACGACCGTTCCTTGGCATTGAAATGAAATCGCTCAGCGACATCGCAAGCTATCATTGGGATGAAACACTGAAGCTTCCTAAGGATGTCACCAATGGCGCGGTTGTGATGGGTGTAGACGCCTTTTCACCTGCCGGAAAAGCAGGGCTTAAGGAACTGGATGTCATCACGGAATTTGACGGACACAAAGTAAATGATATTGTTGATCTGCGGAAACGGCTTTATCAGAAAAAAGTCGGTGACCGGGTGAAGGTGAGGTTTTACCGCGGCGGAAAAGAAAAATCCGTTGATATTAAGCTCTCCTCCGCAGACCAATTAGGAAGTTAACAAAAGCAGTCTGGCACCGTTGCCAGACTGCTTTTTCATGTAAAAAAACTGAACGAGGGTCACGCCCGTTCAGTTGAAAAAGGATATATCGAATATGAAGAAAAATACAAGATGGGTGTTACACGTGAAACAGCAGGCAATGCCTGTCAGCTGCAAATGCTTCCGTTTTCAGCGTTTACTTTAATGGTTTGTTCCGTGTGGTTGCTAACTGAGATTTTAATGATGTACACATAGATGCCATTTTCTTTCTTCAATGCAGAAGATTTTACTGTGCCTTTGCATTTGTTCAGCGCAATGCTTTGAGCTTTTGCTTTTGTGATTGCGGCTTGTTTGTTTTCAACGTGATGTTTGACGACTTTTCCGCTGCTGCAGTTGACGTTGAAGGTGTGAACTTTGCCGTCCTCACCGAGCACTTTAATGACATAGACATAAACGCCGTCTGCTTTCTTCATTTGTGCTGATTGAACGGCGCCTTTGCAGTTGTGTAATGCCACAGTTTTCGCTTTAGAAAGCGTAATAGAAGCCTGCTGCTGTGTTTGGACTTTAGCAGTGTCCTCTTTATGCAGAACAGCCGCGTGTGCGGAAGATAAAGAACTGATTGAGATAACAGCGCCTAAAGCAGCTGCTGATAATATTTTCACATTCATTTTTACGTCCTCCTTAGATGATGATGTAAAAAGAACTGAACGCGGGTCACGCACGTTCAGTTTAAAAGAGTATTTAGAAAAAGGTAGACATGAACTTAGAACTTCGTGTTAAAACAAGACTGGTGTTACACGTTGAATTGCAGTTGTTTCACTGCTGGCAAGTATCAATTTTTATTTGCAAATGCTTCCGTTTTCAGCGTTCACTTTCACTGTTTGCTCAGTGTGGTTTTGGGCAGTGATTTTAATCACGTAAACGTATTTACCGTTTTCTTTCTTCAAAGCAGAAGATTTCACTGTTCCTTTGCATTTGTTTAGGGCAATGTTATGTGCTTTTGTTTTCGTAATGGCTGCGTTTTTCTTTTGCACTTCTTGTTTTACGATTTTACCGTTGTCACAGTTGACATGGATTGTATGAGTACTGCCATCTTCGCCAAGCACTTTTACAACGTAGATGTAAACGCCGTTTTCTTTCTTCAGCTCAGAAGCTTGAACTGCGCCTTTGTATTTGTTCAGTGCGATTTGATGCGCTTTTGTTTTTGAAATATGTGCTTGTTTCTTTTGCTCGTGTTTTGCGACTTTGTCGTTTTCTCCATTGATATGGAACGTGTGAAGGCTGCCGTCTTCACCCATTACTTTCACGACATAAACGTAAACGCCGTTTTCTTTCTTCAGTTCAGAAGATTGAACCGCACCTTTGCAGTTTTTCAAAGCAATAGAATGTGCTTTTGATTTGCTGATGTAGCTTTGTTTCTTTTGAATGTCATGCTTCACAACTTTACCGCTGTCGCAGTTGACGTTCATCGTATGCTGTTTGCCGTCCTCACCGAGAACTTTGACAACATATACGTAAGTGCCGTTCACTTTCTTCATTTGGGCAGATTGAACAGTACCTTTGCATTTGTTCAAAGCAACTTGTTTTGCTTTTGCTATTGTGATGGAAGCCTGCTGCTTCGTCTCGACCTTCGCTGATGTATCATCCTTTTGAATGACAGCGGCATGAGCGGAAGTTAAAGAACTGATTGAAAGAATTGTTCCCAGCGCGGCTCCTGATAAAACTTTAGTGATATTCATGTGTTGTTCCTCCTTTGATTTCATTGTTGGCTGAACCAACTAAGGCTATTGTATAGGCCGAAGCTGAAAAACAAATGAGGGCTGGCTGAAAACTTGCTGAATTCAGCTGATTTTTAGGGAAGATTCAGTTGGTTTTCAGATAAAAACGAATAATAGGAGGGGAAGGGAAAAAACTAATCAGAGGTTTATGCCAACTAAGGAGAGAGCACAGCATGAATAGGATGAAAGGCATCAAGATTTTGCTCGTGGACGATGAACCGGCGATATTAGATTTTTTGACAATGGGACTTGAAAATGAAGGCTTTGAAGTCAAGACCGCGGCTGACGGAATGACAGCAATGAACATCGCAAAAACATTTCAGCCGCATGTGGCCATCCTGGATGTGATGATGCCCGGAATGGATGGACTGGAAGTATCGAGAATGATGAAAAAAACCGGCCATACCGCCGTTATTATGCTTACGGCAAAGGATGAGGTGGGGGTTCGGGTAAAAGCGCTGACAGAGGGCGCTGATGATTATATGATCAAACCCTTCAGCTTTGAAGAGCTGCTGGCGCGTATCTATGCAAGAATTCGGGATCACTTCCCTAACCTGTTCGAAGAAGTGGCGCTCGGCCCGTTTCGGATTGACGACCGGCGCAGAGAAATCCGTTATCAGGAAGAGGTGCTGAAGCTTTCGGCAACGGAATACGAGCTGCTGAAATTTTTGGTGCTGAATCACGGCCTTGTGCTCAGTAAAGCGAGGATTCTGGATAAAGTATGGGGCTATGACTTTTACGGGGAAGAAAATATTGTCGAAGTGTACATCCGTTCCTTGCGGGAAAAATTGAATGACAAAACGCATGAAGTGATCCGGACGGTACGGGGCGCGGGCTATCGGGTGGATATTGAATGAAAAAACGATTCAAAACGCTTCGCTTTCAGCTTTTATTCCGCTCGTTGTGCATTCTTGTTCTTCTATTGGTTTTTGTCGGCGCCATGCAATATGTGTTTGGAAAACGCCTTTTATATGAAAACCGCGCTGTCAGCATTCAAAGTTATATCAACTCGACGGAGCCGACCATATGGAAAAACATTGAAAGATACAAAAGCAATCCCGACGGCTCGCATAAGTCAGATGGTGCTGTCCGTCCCGCCTTTATTTATCCGGGTGTGACAATTGTTTTTATCGATAAAAAAACAAAAGCCAGCACGGTATTGTCGACGGACCCATATGCGGGAGCACCGCCAACATTTAAAAAAAATGTATATGACGAGGCATTGAAAGATACGATGGCCTTGCATTACAGAATGGTGAAAAATGAATCAGGCGAGGAAGTGCTGGTTGTGTTTCAGGCTATTACTATTGATGGAAAAGAAGCAGGCGTGATCCAAATGAGTGCTTTAACAGCACCGCTGATGGATGTGCTGCTCCGGCAAATCAGCATTTATTCCACGCTCTCGCTCGTCGCGCTCCTGCTCGGGCTTTTTACATTCCTGCCCGTGGTCAGACATACGCTCAAACCGTTATCACAAATGGTACATATGATGGGGCATATTAATGCTGGAAATTTGAATAAAAGACTTCCTGTTTATCGAAAACAAATGGAAATCGATACGCTTGCCATTTCGTTTAATCACATGCTGGAGCGGATTGAAACGTCATTCAAAGCAGAAAAAGAAGCGAAGGAGCGCATCCGGCAATTTGTATCAGACGCTTCGCATGAACTGAGAACACCTTTAACATCCATACACGGCTTTATAGAAGTGCTGCTGCGGGGCGCAGCGCTTCAGCCGGAGCAGAGAGAAAGAGCGCTGAATAGTATGTATGAAGAATCGAAGAGAGCCACTCGGCTGATAGAGGATCTGCTGTTTTTGGCAAAAATCGATCGGGTGCCGAGCTTTGAAATGAAGAGAGGCGATCTCGATTCGCTCATAAGGGAAATGGAGCCGCAGCTCAGTCTGCTTGCGAAAGAAAGAAAACTGCAGCTGCTGCTTGAGGATCATGCTGAAGCGGTGTTTGACGGGGATAAAATGAAACAGGTCATTTTGAATTTGGTTTACAACGCGGTGCAGTATACGGATGAGAAAACCGGTGCCATCACCATCTCGCTGCAAAAAAACGATGACGGCGTCATGCTGATGATAGCGGACAACGGCACAGGCATCGCACCGGAGCACTTGCCGCATTTATTTAACCGATTTTACAGGGCAGACCCATCCCGTTCCCGAAAATATGGAGGTTCGGGACTGGGACTTGCCATTACAAAGTCGATTATCGACAGCCATAATGGGACGATTGACGTCAAAAGTGAAATCAGCAGAGGCACTGTTTTTCTGATCAGGCTTCCTGCGACAGAATAGGGCTGTTACTCGGCAGGCGAGTGGGAAAATTTCTTCAGCCGGTATTGAAGGCTTTGTCTGCTGATGCCAAGCTCCTGAGCAGCTTTCGAGATGTTATGGCCGTGTTTTCTTAACACGTTCTCAATCACATATTTTTCGAAGCTCTCCATTTTTTCTTTTAAGTCCGCGGCCGGCTGGTGTCTTGGTGCTTCAGGCTCTGGGGTATCAGCCGGTTTGATTTTCATGCGGTATTGATAGGGCAGATGGGAAGCCGTAATCGTTTGCTCATCCGTCATGAAATTCATTGCGCCTTCGATCATATGCTCAAGCTCCCGAATATTTCCCGGCCAGTCATAAGACATGAAAAATTGCTTCACGTCTTCGCTGATGTGTTCGACATTCATTTGGAACAGATGGTTGTTTTTTTGGATAAACTCTGACGCGAGAAGCAAAATGTCTTCTTTCCGTTCCCGAAGCGGCGGGATGATCAGTGTTACGACGCTCAGCCTGTAATACAAGTCCTTCCGCATCCGTTCACCCGCAATCGCATCAATCGGGTCTTCATTCATCGTGGCAATAATACGCACGTCAATCGGTGTATCCTTTGTCGAACCGATGCGCCTGATTTTCCGTTCTTGAAGAGCGCGGAGCAGTTTTGCCTGAAGACTCAGGTTCAGCGAGTTGATTTCATCTAACAGCAGCGTGCCGCCATGAGCTTGTTCAAACAGGCCGGGCTGGTCTACAGCGCCGGTAAATGCGCCTTTTTTCGTTCCAAACAAAATGCTTTCCACAAGGCTGTCTGGCAGCGCCGCGCAGTTTTGTGAAATAAACGGGCCCCCTGAGCGATCGCTGCCATTATGGATACTTTGAGCGAACAGCTCTTTTCCCGTGCCGGTTTCGCCTGCGAGAAGGACAGATGATGATGTGCGCGTTGCCCGCTTGGCGTTTTCGATGACATCTTGAATGGCCGGGCTGGTGCCGAGAATGCTGTCAAATGTATAGGTTGTGCTGCCTTTTTTGTTCATATTTTCCCGGATCAGCCGTTCAAGCTTTGTCACATCCTTGGCAATTTCGACTGCGCCCCTGATTTTGCCGTCTTGGACGATGGGATATGTATGATTGATCGTCGTGATTTCCTGGCCTTTATTATTGAAGTAGCTTTGCTTCACATTTTTAATTGTTTTGCCTTCCTGAAGAGCCTGTACCAGAGTGCTGTCCTGTTGTTTCGAAAACATAAATACATCCATCAGGTTTTTATTCAGGACGTCATGCTTCTCCATATCTTCAATCTGCATCATTTTGTTGTTATAAACGATCGTGTTTCCATGCTCGTCTACTACGTGCAGGCCAACATCGATTTCATCCAAAATGCTTTGAAAAACCAATGTGAGGAATTCGCTGTCTTTGACCACTGTATAAACCTCCCTCAATTATTTTCTTAATATTGCTTCTATTTTATAAAAGAATGGAGAGGATATGCAAAAGAATTTTGCACTTGCTGAAATTTTTGCTCGAAATATCAGAATCTTTTTGCACCTTGTCCTCGAAAATTGTAGAAAACACACGAAATCTTGATTTGGCACAGAACTTGCATTTATAAAAAGGGAAAGCAGGATAACATGTGGAAACAGAAAACAAGGGGGAATTCAAATATGCCAGCTTTATCTAAATCCAAGGAAATTATTGATCAGACGTCTCATTACGGAGCTAACAATTATCATCCGCTCCCGATTGTTATTTCTGAAGCGCTGGGTGCTTGGGTAAAGGACCCGGAAGGCAATGAATATATGGATATGCTGAGTGCTTATTCTGCGGTGAATCAGGGTCACAGACACCCGAAAATTATTCAGGCATTGAAGGATCAGGCTGATAAAATCACCCTCACGTCGCGAGCGTTTCACAACGATCAGCTTGGACCGTTTTATGAAAAAACAGCTAAATTGACAGGCAAAGAAATGATTCTGCCGATGAATACAGGAGCTGAAGCGGTTGAATCTGCAGTGAAAGCGGCGAGACGCTGGGCTTATGAAGTAAAAGGCGTAGCAGACAATCAAGCGGAAATCATCGCATGTGTCGGGAACTTCCACGGCCGCACAATGCTGGCGGTATCTCTTTCTTCTGAAGAGGAATATAAAAGAGGATTCGGCCCGATGCTTCCGGGAATCAAATTAATCCCGTACGGTGATGCGGAAGCGCTTCGTCAGGCCATTACGCCGAATACAGCTGCGTTCTTATTCGAACCAATTCAAGGCGAAGCGGGAATTGTCATTCCGCCTGAAGGGTTTTTGCAGGAAGCGGCGGCGATTTGTAAGGAAGAGAATGTCCTGTTTATTGCGGACGAAATTCAGACTGGTCTTGGACGTACAGGCAAGACGTTTGCCTGTGACTGGGACGGCATTGTTCCGGATATGTATATCTTGGGTAAAGCGCTTGGCGGCGGTGTGTTCCCAATCTCATGCATTGCGGCGGACCGCGAGATATTAGGCGTGTTTAACCCGGGCTCACACGGCTCTACATTTGGCGGGAACCCGCTGGCATGTGCAGTGTCTATCGCCTCATTGGAAGTGCTGGAGGATGAAAAGCTGGCGGATCGTTCTCTTGAGCTTGGTGAATACTTTAAAAACGAGCTTGAGAGCATTGATAACCCTGTCATTAAAGAAGTCCGCGGCAGAGGGCTGTTTATCGGTGTGGAATTGACGGAAGCCGCACGTCCGTATTGTGAGCGTTTGAAGGAAGAAGGGCTTTTATGCAAGGAAACGCATGATACAGTCATTCGTTTTGCACCGCCATTAATCATTTCCAAAGAGGATTTGGATTGGGCGATAGAGAAAATTAAGCACGTGCTGCAAAACGCATAAATCTGCACCATGGCGGGATATTCACTTCGTTTGTATAAATTTACAACAGAAAAATCAGCACTCCCTATTTGCTCAGCTACAGTATTTTAGTATAATGTATCTTTATGAGAAGAAGTGAATTTTATATTAAATAGATAGAGACTCTTTGGACAGCAAACTGGGATACGCACCATGTAGATGTTCCAGCTTAGATCCAATACAAGTTGCTGAAGGGGTGCAGAATGTGAATACTAACCAAGATAACGGAAATCAGCTCCAGCGGACGATGAAATCACGCCACTTGTTCATGATTTCATTGGGCGGAGTGATCGGAACCGGTTTCTTCCTTGGAACCGGGTTTACCATTAACCAGGCGGGACCGCTCGGCGCGGTTCTGTCCTATTTAGTGGGCGGCTTTATCATGTTTTTGACGATGCTCTGCTTAGGAGAGCTGGCAGTCGCCTACCCTGTGTCGGGGTCCTTCCAGACCTATGCGACAAAATTTATCAGCCCGGCCTTCGGGTTTTCGTTCGGCTGGCTGTACTGGCTCGGCTGGGCGGTTACATGCGCCATTGAATTCTTATCAGCGGGGCAGCTGATGCAACGCTGGTTTCCGCACATAGACGTGTGGATCTGGTGTCTGGTATTTGCGGCACTGATGTTTGTATTAAATGCGATCACCACAAAAGCCTTTGCAGAATCTGAATTCTGGTTTTCAGGCATTAAAATTTTGATTATCCTTTTATTTATTATTCTTGGCGGAGCCGCCATGTTTGGCCTGATTGATCTGAAAGGCGGAGAACAAGCGCCGTTTCTGACGCATTTTTATGAAGACGGGTTATTCCCGAACGGCATAAAGGCAATGCTGATTACGATGATTACCGTGAACTTCGCGTTCCAGGGAACTGAGCTGATCGGAGTTGCAGCCGGAGAAAGTGAAGACCCTGAAAAAACGATTCCGCGGTCCATTAAACAGACAGTATGGAGAACGCTTGTCTTCTTTGTGCTTTCAATCATTGTCATTGCCGGCATGATTCCGTGGAAACAGGCGGGAGTCGTGGAAAGTCCATTTGTTGCCGTATTTGAGCAAATCGGAATTCCATATGCCGCTGATATTATGAACTTTGTTATATTGATTGCGCTGTTATCTGTTGCGAACTCAGGTTTATACGCATCGACACGTATCCTGTACGCGATGGCGAATGAAGGACAGGCCTTCAAAGCGCTGGGCAAAACAAATCAGCGCGGTGTGCCGATGTACTCGTTAATCGTAACGATGGCTGTGGCCTGCCTGTCACTTCTGACAAAATTTGCGCAGGCTGAAACCGTATATATGGTGCTATTATCATTGGCGGGCATGAGCGCACAGGTAGGCTGGATTACGATTTCGCTTTCTCAAATCATGTTTAGACGCAAATATATCCGTGAAGGCGGCAAGGTAGAAGATTTGAAATTCAAAACACCGCTGTATCCGGCGCTCCCGCTGATCGGCCTGACGTTAAATACGGTCGTTCTCATCAGCCTTGCATTTGATCCGGAGCAGCGTATCGCGCTGTATTGCGGCGTACCGTTTATGGTCATTTGCTACATCATTTATCATGTCGTCATTAAAAAACGCCAGCAGGCAAATCGTCAGCTAGAGCTTTAAAAACGTTGTCCGCAAGTCATCTTTGTTATAACCCGCATAGGACATTATCTTATATGTTGAGGTGGAATCACAGATGGATAAAACGATTTCGGTTATTGGAATGCCAATGGATTTAGGACAAGCACGACGCGGAGTGGACATGGGCCCGAGTGCCATCCGGTACGCCCATTTGATCGAGAGGCTGTCAGACATGGGGTATACGGTTGAAGATCTCGGTGACATTCCGATCAACCGCGAAAAGATTAAAAATGACGAGGAACTGAAAAACCTGAATTCTGTTTTGGCGGGAAATGAAAAACTGGCTCAGAAGGTCAACCAAGTCATCGAAGAGAAAAAATTCCCGCTTGTCCTGGGCGGCGACCACAGTATTGCGATCGGCACGCTGGCAGGCACAGCGAAGCATTACGATAATCTCGGCGTCATCTGGTATGACGCGCACGGCGACCTGAATACACTGGAAACATCACCATCCGGAAATATTCACGGCATGCCGCTTGCCGTCAGCCTTGGCATCGGCCACGAGTCATTGGTTAACCTTGAAGGATACGGGCCTAAAATCAAACCGGAAAACGTCGTCATCATCGGCGCCCGGTCACTTGATGAAGGAGAGCGCAAGTATATTAAGGAAAGCGGCATGAAGGTGTACACGATGCACGAAATCGACCGTCTCGGCATGACAAAGGTGATTGAAGAAACCCTTGATTATTTATCAGCATGTGACGGCGTCCATCTCAGCCTTGATCTGGACGGACTTGATCCGAACGACGCACCGGGTGTCGGAACCCCTGTCGTCGGCGGCATCAGCTACCGGGAGAGCCATCTGGCTATGGAAATGCTGTATGACGCAGGCATCATCACCTCAGCTGAATTCGTTGAGGTCAACCCGATTCTTGATCATGAAAACAAGACTGGCCAAACAGCGGTAGAGCTCGTTGAATCCCTGCTAGGGAAGAAATTGCTGTAACAAAAAACCCCCGCGCCGCGGGGGTTTTCTTTATTATCCAATCATTTTCTCAGCGACTTTCATCTCCTGTGTATGGGTTTGATGGTCCGCAATAAACCATCCTGATAAAATCACTGCTGCTACGCCTGCACCAATCAGAAATTTTTTCATTTATATAACCTCCGTTCGTTTGATCAGTTCTTCAATTTGTAATGCTTCATAAAAAAAGTGGGCAGCTTCTTTGTAAAGCTCATGCTCCCTATACCGTTCGCCAGCCAAAATGGAAAGTTCTCTTACACTGTCATACTCTTTCTCGGACACCAAATCATCCATATGTTGTTTGCATAAGTGAAACGTTTCCGCATGACCTCCTTTTGCATAAATGGCATATAAAATATCTATTTTTGCCTCACATATTCTATTCGGCTCGACAGTCAATTTTTCCTTCGCTTCTTGGTAATAAGATACAGCCTGTTCGTACTTTTTGATTTTAAACAGCTCTCGTATCAGCAAGTAGACAGAATGATAGTAATAGGCAGAGCGGGCGTATTCTTCGTTCTGTAAGGCCTCTTCTAATTTGGAGACCGCCTTTTCTGATTTGCCGCTTTGCGCATGGAGAAGTCCGAAGTTATGCAAGAGCTGGGCTTCGAAAAAATGATCCTCTAATTCTCTCGTGATCCGAATCGCTTCGTCCAAGTACGTTTCGGCTTCTTCAAATTGGCTCATCTCGGTAAAATTGCCTGACATGGTGATCAGTGCTGAGGCCAGTTTCTTTTTATAATCGGTCTCTTCCCTGAACGTTTTGACTGCTTGCCGTGTATGGTTGAGGGACACAATATTTTGCCCAAGCTTATAATAGAGCTTACCGACTTTCAGGTGAAATTCGGCTTTCTCAATCGGATCGGGGATGTTGTTGAGATACTGCTCTGCATCTTTATACAGCCCAATGGCAATGTCATAATTATTTTTATAGGCCTCATACATGCCTTCAAATAGAAAAAAGTAATATTTCAGCAGGTCAGACGTAGCATTCATATGAGAAGGCTCCTCATGCTGAAAGCCCTGTCCTCTCGCCTCGTGAAGCAAAACCTTATGGCGCAGTTCCAATAAGGAGAAGTAGGCAAGCACCTCCTGATCCTCTTCCATGTCATCCAATAAAGGCTTCACTTCTTCAAAACAACGGGCGGACTCTTCAACTTCATGTTTCTTGATGGCAAGATACCAATCATTGAGCATGTTAGCGATTTCTGCGGGTGCAATTTTATTCATGTGAAACTCCTTTCTCTAGTGTCTTATCAATCTCAGTTGCTTATTCTGATAGTAACACCTCTTTCTATTTTATGTAAAATCCTCTAGTCAATATATGAAGGAGAGATGATATGACAATCATACTGACCCCTATGCAGACAGAAGAATTTCGGTCTTATCTCACGTACACAACAAAGCATTACGCCGAAGAAAAGGTAAAAGCGGGAACTTGGCAGCCTGAAGACGCACTGCGCCTGTCTAAGCAGACCTTTTCTAATCTGCTTCCGAAAGGTCTGGAAACACTCCATCACCATGTATGGAGCCTTACGCTGAATGAAAAGGAAAGCGTTGGCTGGCTCTGGATCCATGCTGAGCCGGAGCATCCGCAGCAGGAAGCGTTTATTTATGACTTTGGGTTATATGAACCGTACCGCGGCAAGGGCTACGCAAAGCAAGCATTGGCGGCACTAGATCAGACGGCTCGCAGCATGGGAATTCGGAAGCTTTCCCTACACGTCTTTGCCCATAATCAGACGGCGCGGAAGCTATATGAGCGAATCGGATTTCAAGAAACGGACGTGGTGATGAGCAAGAAGCTGTAACGAAAAGGGCCTGATAAAGGCCTTTTTTCTGTAAATGATTTCTAAAAATTCTGTAAATCACCTAGTTACTTTCCTTATTTTCCTAATATAATGTGGGTGAGGAAAACACCTTTCCTACATTCACAAGAAAAGAGGAGATGTAATGAAGTTGAAGAAACGGGTGTCAATATTTTTGGTAGCGCTTACAATGTGCGGCGGCCTGTTTGTTTCTCCCGCGAAAGCCGTAAAGACCACAAACTATGCTGAAGAAATCGCCGCACTGCAGCCAGGCACGACACCAGAAGAAATCATGAAGTCCGCCAGCCAGATTGCCAAACAGCAACACGTAAAGCAAGACGTCATTCTGAAACAGTTCTATAAGGAAATCACAGCTGATAAAGCAGAAGGCGATAGACTCGCCAAGGAAAGCGGCATGTCTGTCATGGGCGGATCGTCCGGCACGAAAAAACTCCCGACAAGTGCGAAAGGCAATATCTATTACACCAACTCCTACACAGCCTACTACAATCACGGCCACGTCGGCATGTACTCCGCAGCTGACAAAATTGTTGAATCTGTCCCGAGCGACGGCGTCAGGCAGATCGCTTACAATGCCAGAGACGTGGAAGACAACTCCATCGTACAAACAGTCAGCGTCACCTCATCTCAAAAAACATCTGCTGCCGACTGGGCGGTATCAAAAGTCGGCGACCCATATTCATTTAACTTCGTCAATAACAGAAATACCGGCCATGACGGCGCCAAAAACTGTTCAAAGCTCCTATGGTCTGCCTTTTTGCTGAAAGCAGGCATTGATATCGACAGCAACGGAGGCTTAGGCGTGTATCCGCGCGACATCACCAGCTCTTCCTATACGACAACCATCATGACCATTTACTAAGGAGAAGGATATGAAAAAGAGGATGATCGCTATCGCCTTGCTGATTCTCGCAGGAATCGCGCTATTTGTCTTTGTTTCTCCTCTCACAAGCCATAAAGCGGTGAATCAGCAGGATCTTAGAGACGCCGATTTTCTGGATGACAAAGAAGCCCTGCTGTATTTCTCATCCTCTGCGGATCAAGATGCATTTGGCGGCGGGAAAAGCTACGCCCTGTTTATCAGCCGAGACGGGTCGCTGTCTTCATTTCAGATGAAGGGCCTTGAGCTAGGCTCAGCCAAGGTACACGGCAACAGTGTGATGCTGGAGGATAAAAACACGATTTACACGATCAAAAACGGCTTGCGCTCCCATAAAAGAGCCTATCAGCACACCGGAGACAGCGCAGGCTTTCTGCAAAACACGGACGGCTTTTACACCCTATACAACTCAGGCTACGACAAAAAGGGAGACGGGTACCGTTCAGAGCTATACCGCCAGATCGACGGAGAGTGGAAAAAAGACGTCATCCCCTACTACATCCGCGCCTCCGGTTTTCATGACGGCGTTATTTACGCACTCGTCCCGACAGCTGACGAAAAAGGCTATCAGCTCCTCCAGATTCAAGCAGATCAAAAGAAGCTCACCTATCACACCATAACGGAATGGCAGTACCGGGAAGGAGCCTCAGTCGAATCCCAGCTTGCTGTGGACGATCAGGCTGTTTATTTTATGGTTCGCGGCCAAAAAGCCCGCAATCTCTATCAAATGGTCAAGATCAACAAGAAAAGCGGCGAAGTCGAGCTGCACGACATCGCCGAATACAAAAACGACGAACAAACGATATACAGCTCCATGCCCTTCAGCTTTAAAAGAAGCTTTTTCCCTTATGACGGGCACTTGTACTTCATTGACGGCTTCGGAAAGGGATACAAAATCGATGCAAAGACAGGAAAAACAAGCACCGCCTTCACCCTTTCCCGAGACAAAATGAAAGCCGATTTCAGAGAAATCACCCAAAAAGGCAGCAGCCTCTATTTCTTCACATACACGTATAACAAGCCTGCATACATTGAACAGTACAGTCTGAAAACCGGAAAGAAAGTGAAGGAAAAAGAGATTGGGAAGGTAAAGGAGATCGTGACGCCGAAGAGTCATTTGAAGCTGTATGATTTTGAGGTGATGAAGGGGTTTTAAGGGCAAGGAGGTTAGTATGGGAGCCATCGCTGTGTTATTAATCGTTTTTGGTTTTCCGATCATCGCAGGTGTATTTGGTATAGCGGGTCATTTTTTATTTAAGAGATTTTGGGTGGCGCCGCTCATTGTCCTAATGGCGAGCATCATTTTGTTGTTTACATTAGCATCTGGCAACAGTTCATTTTTGTTTTGGGTTGTGCTCTATACTGCAATTGCGTTAGGAACCAGTGTGGTCACATTATTTCTCAGGAAATGATTATTCAACTGATCGCTGTTTATGAAGAGACTTGTGAAGTCTCTTTTTTCTGTTGCGCAATTTGATACATATCAATGATAGAACGTTGTCCAGCCTCCATCTAAACGTGATTCAAAACTATAAATCTCGAATGGCCTTTTAAAACAAACAAAGTGTTAATTGTTGTAAAATAAATATATAAAATGGATGCAGATAAAGGAGGAATCATATGCACACCAAACGTGTCATTCTTCTGGCCGTTATCATCAGTGTGATTTCGGCGGCTACGATGTTCCTGTTAAACGGAGGTAAAGCAGATTGGTTGGACATCCTCGGAACCATTATCGGCTGCTTTCTTGGCATATTTGTTGTTGGAAGAATACAGAAAAAACAGTCGTGAAAAAGGGAAAGGGTCATGCCGAACCGAAGTCATGTTCAAGGGCGCAAAGTCCAAACACATGAATGGGAGGAATGGCGTTGACAGGAAATAAAGCGGTTGTGTACAAAGGCAAAGGGACTGTAGCGGTGGAGGATATCGGTTATCCAGAGTTAATCTTGAAGGACGGGCCCGGCGTTCCGAAGGCGAATGTAAACCGGAAATGTGAGCACGGGGTTATTTTGAAGGTCATTACAACCAACATTTGCGGAAGCGACCAGCATATGGTGCGGGGGCGCACAACAGCGCCTGAAGGCTTGGTGCTCGGGCATGAAATTACGGGAGAAGTGATTGAAACGGGGCGGGATGTTGAATTTATCAAAAAAGGCGACATTGTATCCGTTCCTTTCAATATTGCCTGCGGGCGCTGTGTGATGTGCAGAACGCAGAAAACGCATGTATGCCTGAATGTCAATCCGGATCGGCCGGGATCGGCTTACGGCTACGTCGATATGGGCGGCTGGGTCGGCGGACAGTCGGAATACGTCATGGTGCCGTACGCCGATTTTCAGCTTTTGGTATTCCCTGATAAAGAACAGGCGTTAGAAAAGATTCTCGATTTGACCATGTTATCCGACATTTTTCCGACTGGCTTTCACGGGGCGTACACAGCGGGCGTGCAAACAGGTTCAACCGTCTATATCGCTGGAGCGGGACCTGTCGGCTTAGCCGCTGCACACTCCGCCCAGCTGCTTGGCGCTTCTACAGTCATTGTCGGGGATTTGAACGAAGACAGACTGGCACAGGCGAGAAGCTTCGGCTGTGAAACGGTCAACGTGAAAAAACACGACCGCCTCGGCGAGCAAATTGAACAAATACTAGGTGAACCGACCGTTGATGCCGCAGTGGACTGTGTTGGCTTTGAAGCGTCCGGGCACGGCAGCCAAGGAGAAGCGCCAGCCGCCGTGCTGAACTCAATCATGGACGTCACCCAGGTCGGCGGAAGCCTCGGCATTCCAGGCTTATACGTGACCGAAGATCCCGGTGCAAAGGATGCGGACGCCAAAACAGGCTCATTAAAAATCCGCTTCGGACTTGGCTGGGCCAAAGCCCACACCTTCGTCACCGGGCAAACACCCGCTATGACATACAACCGCAACTTGATGAAAGCGATCCTCAGCGGCAGAGCGCAAATCGCAAAAGCCGTCAACGCCACTGTCATTTCTCTGGACGACGCGCCAAAAGGATACAGCGATTTTGACAAAGGAGCGGCGAAGAAATTTGTGATTGATCCGCATGGAACATTGAAATAAAAAAAAGCCGGCGGTTCAATCGAACGCCGGCTTTATTGCTGATAATCGGTTTCTTCAAAGCGATCTCCTGATTCGTCTTGGACAATTAAATCCCCTTCGATTTTGTCCAGTCCAATCAGAATATAAGGGTTTTTCTCATTTTCCTCGGGAGCCGGCTTTCGTTTCACAGTTACAATCGTTTCTTTAGGCGAGTATTTGACGTCTGACACCTCAAGCTTCTTATCCTTCTCGCTGCTTCCGAGAGACACCACGACCATTTTTTTGCCTTCTGATATGGTGAAGACTTGATATCCTTTTACATCATCATGCATTTGAAGATAATTCGCGTATATTTCTAAGTCTGAACTGCCTTCGCCGATCCGTTCCTTCTCTAACACCCAATAAGACGGCTGACACCCAGCAAGCAGCAACATGATCACAAAAAGCCAAACCCATCTAAGCCGCAAATGCAGACCTCCCCATACTTCGATTACATCCAAACTAACACACGAGCGAAATAGAGTCATCAACAGCTTGTTTGTCGAATTGTGGATAAAACTCAGCCCGAAGCACTACTAACATGTGAATAAATAGGTTATATTGGGAAGAGAATATTTGCAAAAACGCAAGAAACCATCGGAGGATTTGAACATGAAACAAACGTATTTTTCCTGTGAAGAACACATCGAAACGGTGCTGGATATGTACATAGACGACCACGAACTGCCGCCCGAAATCAGAAAAATCGAACATACTAACAGTTTATCCACAGCCTGTGAATTATGTGGAGACCCCGCAGTATATATAGTGGGGAACGAATGATCTTACACAAAATACAGAAAAGATATCCACAATTGTGGACAACATATATGAATAACTTGTTTTTAAAGTGGGGATGACCTGTGAATATCAATATTGTGACAATCGGAAAACTAAAAGAAAAATACCTTAAGCAAGGCATTGAAGAATACACCAAACGACTTTCGGCCTACGCAAAAATCGACATCATCGAACTCCCGGACGAAAAAGCGCCGGAAAACCTAAGCGACCAGGACATGAAAATCATAAAAGACAAAGAAGGCGACCGCATTCTATCAAAAATCAGCCCCGACGCCCACGTCATCGCCCTCGCCATCGAAGGAAAAATGAAAACATCCGAAGAACTAGCCGATACAATAGATAAGCTGGCTACTTATGGAAAAAGCAAAGTCACCTTCGTCATCGGCGGATCACTCGGATTGAGCGACGCATTGATGAAGCGAGCGGATGAAAAGCTGTCGTTTTCAAAGATGACGTTTCCTCATCAGTTGATGCGTCTCATACTAGTTGAGCAGATTTATCGGGCTTTTCGGATTAATCGTGGGGAGCCTTATCATAAATAAGTAGGGACTTCACGTCGTCATTTGAAATTAATGTTACTAGAGGTAAGTGAAATGACATTATAATTTTTTTTAGAAAGAGAGAGTTTATTTAATGGTTAAAGATCCCTTTGGTAAAGAGGAGTTATATATTGCTTGGATGAGATGTAGATACTCTATAGTCCAAGATGTAACAAAGTTTAAAATACATTCAGAGATGAGTTTTTATGATACATACATCGATCAAATAATTTTGGACCTTTATCATAGGTTGAAGAATAACCAGTATAGGTTTTCTAATAAGCAAATTTTTTTAATGCCTAAAAATAATGGATTATTAAGAAAAAACTCTTTTATGGAAATTGAAGATCAAATAGTGTCGCATGCAATCTTAAATTTTATAGGTAGAAAAATAGATTCCAAATTTTACTATTGGAGTTGTGCTAATAGAATACCAAGAAAAAAAACAAAATTCTC
>NZ_JAJSOZ010000028.1:0-30495 GCF_021282335.1 Bacillus sp. G16
AAAGGAATCGCCAAATTGCTCAGACGCCAGCGTAAGAAGTATTTAGACGGTCTGAATGGTTTTGTAAGCAAAGATTCGAAAGCGACTTTAGAAGCGCTTCTAGTGTTTTTTACACAGAACCTATTCGAGGAGGATGATTTCGAGGAAGAATTTCAGGAACTGACCGAGGGATTCTTGCAGCAGACCATTGAAGAACTGGCCGAAGTGATCATGGACTCTATAGATCCGGAAGTGCCTTTTAAAGTCTTATCCAATCGTACGATTAATTGGATTAAGGATTGGTCAAAGAAGTTGGCTGGGATCATGAAGTTAAACACTCATGAAGCTGTGGAGAACATCCTGACAGATGCCATCGAGAACGGTTCATCGATTCAGGACATTGAGTTGACCCTCAAAGACATGCCGCAATTTGATAGAGATCGGGCCCGTACCACGGCCATAACTGAAGTGCTTGCCGCTTCCTCTGCCGCCCAGCATGAATCTTATGCGCAATCGCCGGCAGTAAAGAAAAAGAAGTGGCGTCACAGCGGAGAAAAGAAGAACAACCCTCGTGAGAATCACATCGATCTTGATGGCACAGTCATTGGAGTGGATGAAGAATTTCAGATACCAGGTAGCGGAGAGACCTGTATGTTTCCGAGGGATCCTAAACTTTCAGCAGGTGAGCGGGTTCATTGCCATTGTGTTCTGTCACCTGTGGTAGATAACGAGATTTTAGGATTGTCAGCTGAGGAAAAAGAAAAGATTAGAAGAGAAGCCTTATTTTTTTTGGTATAAAGTAGTATACTAACTTTCATATAAATGAGATAAGAGGGATGAAGCGGAGTATGGATCAGTTTATATCAACTATTATATTTATTATTCCCGGACTAATTTGTTATTATTGGTTACAACTATTTGGGATAACGCCTAACCAAAAACATAATCCATTTGAAATGTTGGGTATCAGTGTTTTATTGTGGGTTCCTGTTTCAGCATTTAGTCTAGTATCTTATAATTTAATTGCACTTATCTTAAATCAAAGTCTGCAAAATCTTAATAATAAGACTCTAGGTATTGCCGAAAAATTTAAAATGACTTATATTTGGGATTTAACCTCATTAAATAACCATTTAACCAGTTTTGCTTTTATTTTTATATTCTGTATTTTTAGTTTAATTTATAGCTTTTTAGTTGCTAGGGGGTATTCGAAGCTGTATTTCAAACTTGTTCTAAATACAGCAAATAAAATTAGACGAAAAAGGAACTTAAATGATCTTTCAAAATATCAAACTGTGTGGGAAGAACTATTTGTTAGCCAAGGACAAAATGTAGTTGAGATATCAAAAATTGATGGTTCGGAAACAAAACTTATTGGAGACATAAGTAAGGTATCAAGACCCCTAGAGCCTGACCGAAATTTTGTATTACATGATATAAAGTATTTTACTAGGCTTGTTGAAAAATATAAATTAGAGGTTGAAAATGTATATATAGACTTTAAAGCAGGAATTAAGATAGGGATCTTTAAAAAATCTGATATTAGGGATAGCCAAATTATTGATAATAACTCAAATAATCCTATTGAAGATGAACTAAATAAACCTATACAAGCAAATACAAACAATACTAATGAGGATCAATCAGCTGATGAAGATAATTAATCAGCTGATCGAAAAAAACATTATCTAAATTCATTTCCCTTAGGAATTCTAGACGAAGGGCTTTCAACTGAAAACCTGTCGCGCTTTTCAGTTACTGGTTTAGGAGTGTGTGGGGGTTTTGGAATTCTAGAAGGAGTAGAATCAACCGACCCATTTTTCCTATTCAACTGATCTGGATTTTTATTTGAATTAGACATAATTTTTCCACCTCCTATAATAGATTAGAAAAATATAGTTAAATCTGTCAACTACAAAGTTAAAAATAAAGAGGGAAGAGAGAATCTTAGGATTCTCTCTTTTTTCATGAAAGGAGGTGAACCACATGCCAAGAGAATTGGTGAACGCGAAAATTACGCATGTTTCTTACGTAGACAAGGCTGCTAATCAAAAGCAGTTCTTTTTTATGAAGTCAGAAGAAAAGCCGGTATTTCAAAAGGAAGTCAAGGTCCTCGCGAAAGAAGCAGATGAGCAAAAACTTGTTTATGGAATCGTATATGAACCAGACACAGTGGACGCTCACGGAGATTTCATGACAGCGGCAGAAATAGAAAAGGCCGCACATGGATTCCTGAAAGATGCTCGTCAAATTGACAAGCAGCATGACTTTCAGGGCGGTGTTGGTGAGGTGGTAGAGTCCTATGTCGCGCCTGCAGACTTTGAAATGAATGGGGAAACCATCAAAAAAGGATCATGGGTCCTTGTGACGAAGGCTTCCGAAGAAGTATGGGAGCAAATCAAAAAAGGTGAAATTACCGGTTATTCAATGGCAGGGACTGCTGAGACAATTGAAAAACAAGAAGAAAAGCCCGTTTCTCAAGAGAAAACAGACGAGAAAGGGCTTTTTAATTTGCTTAAAAACTTTTTTATGGGTAAACAACAGCAATCTTATGAAGAGCCAGTTGAAAAGGCGGGCAGAAAGTTTTCCGCTTCAAACCTGCAAGAAATTAAGAATGCTCATGCTGCCCTTGGTAATTTACTGAGTCAGGTAGAAACAAAAGAGGAGGAAGAAGAAATGACTTCGGAGGAAGTAACGAAATCAATTCAAGAAGCATTGCAGCCGATTGAAAAGCGGCTCGCAGAATTAGAAAAAGAAGAAGATCTTAAAAAGAAAGATAGAGAAAAAACAGAAGAAGAGGTTGAAAAAGAGGCCGAGTTGAAAAAAGCAATTTCAGAAGCTATTAAACCGCTCGCTGATCGCATTGAAGCAATCGAAAAAAGTCGCGGAACATCTAAGCAAACAGAAGAATCTGGTTCTGAACAAGTTCAAAAATCAATCTGGTCAGGGTTGTTTTAATTTATAAGGAGGATACGAATGAGAAATCAAGAGGTTATTAATAAAGCAGAAATGACGCTTTCTACTTTAGAGAGCGGCGGGATTATGAATCCTACTCAAGCTTCAACTTTTATTCGAATGGTTCAAGATACGCCAACTATCTTAAGAGATGCGCGAGTTATTCAAATGGATCATGACACACAGAAAATCGAGAAGATCGGTTTTGGTCAGCGAATTTTAAGGGCAGCCCAAGAGGGAGTTGCGCTAACTAAAGATCAAAAGTCAGTTCCATCAACTAGCACAGTTAACTTAAGCACAAAAGAAGTAATTGCTGAAGTTAACATTACCTATGACACACTTGAAAACAACATCGAAAAAGATGGCCTTCAAAATACAATTATGGAAATGATAGCTGAGCGTGCTGCGGTTGATATTGAAGAGTTACTTGTAAATGGGGATACATCTTCGTCTGACTCATATCTTGCACAATTAGATGGCATCAGAAAACAAGCTACATCTCACATTGTTGATGCTGCAGGTGAGGAACTGACACGGCAAACGTTCAAGCGGGGATACAAAGCTGTACCTCCTAAATATTTGCGAATTCCACAGGAGTTCCGTTTCTATACATCGCCTGGTATTGAGGTCGAATGGAAAGATCGCGTAGCTGATCGTCAAACAAATTTAGGGGATGCAGCTGTTCAAGGTGGCCTTTCATCTGCTTTTGGTATTCGATCAAAGGTATTGCAAATTTACAACCTTATACGATTGGAGAGGGAGATACTGCAGCCGATGTTTCTGATATCATCCTTACTCATCTGAAGAATATTATTCTCGGATTCTCTCGTAACATTCGAATTGAAGTAGATAAAGACATCCGTCGCCGTATGTTTATCATTGTTTTGACAGCGAAATATTAATTTTATGTGAGGTGTCGATATGGCTGTTTTTATTGAAAAAACACTGGAAGGTTTAAAGGAATTACTTGATGAAAGAGGGCAAATGAAAATCTTAGGTAAAGAAGGGACCCTCAATGAAGTGGAATGTCAATTTTTTTCAAGAGTTACAGATCACGAAATAACGGAATTTGAAAAGAAACTAAACGTTACTCTTCCAGAAGATTATAGAGTATTTTTGAAAACACATAACGGCGCCAGAATATATGATGTAATGATTTATGGCAGTAATGTTGGTGGCGGACTTCACATTTTAAGTTTAAAAGAGATATATGAGAGTATGCAGACGATTGCTTTATTGAAGCCAACCTTTATTCCTGTCGCTCACTTATTAGATGGCTGTTATTTGTTAATCGATAAAACAAAGGCATCAACAGATCCAAACTATTTATGGTTACTTAATCAAACGGAGTATGAATTTCTGAACTTGAATTTCGAGCTCTTTGTAGACAGGTATATTGTTTCGCAAGGGGCGAATTTTTGGAAATGGAATCTGTATTCAGCTGAAAATTATTATAGAACAAATTGAAAATCTCGAAAAAAACCGTCCAGGTAAACACTAATGACCAGAACATATTGACGGCATTTATGTAAGAAGCCCTTCTCGTTATGAGAAGGGCTTTCTGCATATTTAATATTGATTATACATTGCCGGACAAAGTTATCTCTTGTATTACATAAAAAAGAACCTTTGCCTCAAACAGAAGGGGAAGTTTAGTTTAACCTTGGCTTAAATTCATTGATGTAATGAAATGTTGAGTTATTCTGATAATAAAGTCATTCTCAAAATTCTGCTGATTTATAAAGAGCCGATCTTATCTTATAAAACCTCATATTTTTAGTAAATTAAGGTTTTTTTAAGGTTTTAATACCTGTATTTATGTTATAACTATTAAGTGCTTTATGGGTATTTAGATATATAAAGGTTATGGAGGGCAGTTGTGGAAATTTAATCTCACATTAAGTTAGTTTTGTATGAATTTGGAGGATTATTATGAAAAAGTTTTTAAGCGCTATACTAATTATTTTTGTTTTTTCAATGATTAATTTACCGAACTATGTTATGCCGGAGAAAGCCTACGCTGTATCAAACGAAATTACAAAAAAAGATTTTGCTGATTTAGATACAGCTTTAAATACTCTTACGAAGCTTCAGCAAGAGTATAATAAATTAGATAAGTCTAAAAAAACAATATGGGTAGAGACTAAGAAAAAAGCAGTAAAGAAGCTAATAGACAATGAAATTATTAAGATCGAAAAATTAATAAAAACTAAGGTTATACCTGCTGTACAGAAAACAGTTAATGATATCAAAATTATTATAGACTTTTTGAAAGGTTTACGTGAACTTATCCAAGTTATGGTTGATACTTTAGACCAGTGTAATAAAGCAATGGATGAAATTAATAAAACTCTAAATGAACAAGTTAAAACGGTTGATGAAATAAATGACATCATGGTTGATATGAATAAAACATATGATGAGATGAATAAAGAAGTAGACAAAATGAATAAAGATGTATTAGAAATGCAAAGAGGCATTGATGAGGCAAATCGTGGTTTTAACCAAATGAATGGTGCACTTACCGGTTTAAATAAAGCAATGGATAAAACCAATTCTAATCTTAAAGCTGCCAATTCTAATATGAAGCAGATGACTAAATCTGTTGATAAGATTAATTCTGGAGTTACACATGTATCCAAAAGTATGAACAATGTAAATAATTCACTTGATAAGCTGGATAAAAACTTGGATACTGTTAATAAAACTAAAATAAATTATAATTATCATTATTACTCATCTGATGGATCGACAACAAAGAAGTTAAACACTCTTAATCAAAAGAGAAAGAAAGTAGAGGATTCTCAAAAAAATATAAAGAAAATAGATGTTGAGATTAATAATATTTCTCATTATGATACAGATAGCTTGAGAAAAACACAACGCTTTTTGTCATTTACTGCTGATCTAATTCCTATTTTGTCGAATTTGAAAAGTGGAAGCGAAGCTATAACAGGTAAAGATTTAATATCTCAAAAAGAACTTTCTTCATTTGACAGGACCGTAGCTGTTTTAAGTGTTGTTGGCGGCGACGCTACAAAGGTTACAGGAAAATTAGCAGGAACTGTATCAAAAACTAACAAAAGCGCAAAATATGTAGAGAGTAGCGTTAAGGCAAAGAAAGTTCTTAATAGCTTTACTGAAGTTTCCGATTTTGTGGCAAAAAATGGCCGGTTGCCGGATAATTACATAACTAAAGGAGAAGCAAGAAAATTAGGATGGGATAGCAAAAAAGGTAATTTATCAAAAGTAGCACCGGGGAAAAGTATCGGGGGAGATATATACAAAAACAGAGAAAAACTTCTTCCTGAAGCTAAAAATAGAGTGTGGCGTGAAGCTGATATAAACTATACCACAGGTTACAGAGGGAATGACAGATTACTCTATTCGAATGATGGATTAATATATAAAACAACAGATCATTATAAAACGTTTGTTAAGTTAAAATAATGGAGGACATAATTTTTAATGAAAAAAATAGTTGTAGATGGAAAAGACTTTGAAAATAAAGAAGGTTTACATAATGCACTAAAAGATAAATTAGATTTCCCAGACTACTATGGGGAAAATTTAGACGCTTTATGGGATTGTCTGACAGGGTGGATGGATTTGCCGTTAACTTTAGTCTGGAGAAATTTTGAGTTTAGTAAAAAGTTTTTAGGTTCATACGCTGATGATGTACTAGGAGTTTTACAAGAGGCTCAAGAGGAATTAGAAGATGAGTTTAAAATAATAGTAGAGTAGACTTTCTTTTTTGGTTTTGTGAATTTGAAAAGAGTACCTTAGCAGCCATAGGGGTTCAAGAATGCTGCTGAGGTATTTTATTTTCATTAATAATGTTTATTGAGACAAAAGTAGGTACCCATAATAACATTTTACGATTCAAAAACTAAAGCGAAACTTGAAGACTTATTGAAATAATAAAAGAAGCCCTTCTTAGAAAAGAGAGGGCATTGTTTTAAGGTGTTGTTTAATTTGTTCAGTAACTTGCTTAAGCCATTCCAATGGAGTTATATCATCTTCAGGGAAATATATACCATCAGCTGCTTCCTCAATAAAATCATTCTTATCTTCTTCAGAATAACCACTATTTACAAACTCAGTTAGTGCTATTAAATCTCTTTCTTTTAGTTTTTGTGAAGCTTCATTTAGATATTCATTAAGAGCATCTTCCGGAGACTCTATATCTTGGTGGAAATGTCCTCCGAGAAATTTAAAAACAGGATGGGACACTTTAATTTCAATCATTGCTTATATACTAGATAGCCTCTTTTATTTCTGTTATTACTTTTTTCAACCATTGTAAAGGAGTTAAATCGATTGCCGGAAAATAAATCTCCGTATTTGATTTTATAAAACTCTCTTTCTCTTGATCAGATATGTTTTCATTTAAAAATTCTTCACAAAATTTTATTGTGAAAACTAAGCATTCTTTGCTTGATTCAGCTATAAATTCTTCCAGAGCTTTTTCTGGTGAACCCATGTCCTGATGAAATGTTCCTTCTAAAAAATCACTTAATTCTTCCAGAGTATCATAATTCTCGTACATTGTTATTCAGAACTCCTTTTATTTTGTAGGATAGCCAGTTAAAATAAACTCCCCATTTTTACTCTTTTTCAATACTATTGTGGCGTTGGTAGCATCCTTAGCAACATTTGAACCTTGGTCTACCCTTCTGCCGAGAACCTCTCCATTACCTTTGTATCTTAAAGGAAGAGTAGGTCTACTGTTAGGATTAGAGAGCCATTTTTTTATTTTACTAATGTTTTTTGGATCACTTAGAACTAAACTGGCGACTTTTTCTGCAGTAGCTCTATCTTTAAATGAAGAAGACCCAGAGATTTTTGTATCTTTTATTAAACGTTGAAATAATTCACCATCAGTCTTCCCAACATGTCTTTCTATAAGATGCCCGCCTTTTGCCTCATGAGCAGCTAATCCTCCACCAGGTGCGAGAGGGGTACTATCACCTTGTTTGACATTACCTATACCCATGTTGTTAGAAGTCTCAGATTTTCTAAGTACACTCTCTTTTTTATCTTCAATAATACTTTTTAGTAGAGGAGTATTTTTTGCATTATACGTATTATCGATGTCTAGAGCAATCCCGACAAGTGCAAGATCATTCTTATTTCTAACAATAGAATTGATGTAAGCTTTGCCTTTGTTTATCCCTTTATTCACATGAGCAGCAGCTGTTCCACCTTCAACCACTTTACCTACTTTAGAAAGCTTGGTAGTGGTTTGCACTGCGGCACCCGCACCTTTTGGCCCAACGATATTTCCTATCGCATAACTTATATAATGCCCTTTTTCATATGCATCGCCATTTACCATTTTATCATTCCATGAGTCGACCAGGTTTGTCCAGATGATTTTTGAATAAGAGGGGACGCTTAATACTGTTGTTATTGCTTTTGTAAGTTTTAATTCGGTAGGAAGCTGTGAATATTCCCAGGCGCCCACAACCAAGTCTTTGACGCCATATAGCGTATCGTCAATCGCATCGTTAAGCCCATCATTAACTCCATCGATGAAATCAATTGCTGCCTTACCGGCATTGATCACACTTTCACCAACTTCTTCGAGCTGTTTTGCTTGTTCAAGCTGCACCACATACTGTAACTGTGCAGGCTCAAGGTTCTCATACCCGATCTTCTTGGCAATTTCTAAGTACTCATCCGGATCCGTCACTCCGTCAGCTAGCTTCTTCTTCAGCTCTTTGATTTCTCGCTCTTTAGCTTCCTCTTTCTTAATCGTCAAATAAGCCTCTGTACGCTTCTCAATATCACCTTTTTTCTTATGTATATCACTTTCACGGTACGCTTTGGCGTTGTAGTGGATGGGCGTAGCGTTTTTACCTTTGCCCGTTGCTTCTTGGAGCTTTTGGAAATCTGACTTGATGAATTGTTCATTTGGTTCTGACATAGCATATTCTGTCAGTAAATCTTCGTCAAGATCAT
The DNA here is from genome assembly GCF_021282335.1 of Bacillus sp. G16. Lineage (NCBI taxonomy): Bacteria > Bacillati > Bacillota > Bacilli > Caryophanales > Bacillaceae > Bacillus > Bacillus sp. G16. Next base: position 8,899 of record NZ_JAJSOZ010000028.1, read on the forward strand.
CTAGTTTTTCAATTGTTTTTTTGCGTTTGTCATTGGCATCTGCAAGCTCATCCTTGAAGGTTTCTGTTGAAAACAGGTCGAGCGGGAGGATGTCGTCAATATCGTTTAGGATATCTTTCATGGCCTTTTTCTGTTCAGACATGATGGACTTTGATTTTTTATGGGCGTTAGCCAGTTCATGTTCTAAAAAAGACTCTTCAATATAAGCATCAGAGAGACCTTTGTCCTCTACAGCTCCGGCAATGCTATTAAAAAATGCGATTTTCATATCAATGTAGTCGATCCATTGATCAGTGACACCAACATGATCGTGATAGAATGCTTTAATGTTATTAGCACCTTTACCTGAGAATTCGCTGTCGTCCAGTTCAGCAACGCTTTGTAAAGCTTTTCTCAAGTTGACCATTTGCGTCCTTAGTTCTTTATATTCTTTGGCGCGGTCTGTAGCTTCAGACATAAGTGTTTTAGCTTCAAAGACTTTCATAATCATACCCTCTCATTTAATCATATAACAAAATATTACCATGGAAGAAAGAAGAAACGAACTTGAAATTATCTTGATTAACCATATCAAAGGTACCGAATAAAAAGTTTGCGGTTTTTTTGCGGTTCAAACACTTTTTGGAAATGTTAGAATATTACATAAAAAGACATAAAAGGAGGGGTCCTGTGAATCCGGTTTTGTCATCGTCAGAAGTTGGCGTAAAAATCAATGAATGGTATAAAATGATACGTCAATTCAGTGTTCCGGATGCAGAGATTTTAAAGGCTGAGGTGGAGCAAGAGATCAATCAGATGGAGGAAGATGAGTATTTACTTATTTACTTCTCATTAATGAAATTCCGTCATCAGCTTATGTTAGATTATTTGGAACCAGTAACAACACGCATAAGACCAACTATTGATGAGTTACTTGAAAAAATAGAAGCATCCAATAAGGGGATCACTGGCCTGCTGTCTTACTATTCTCTGTTTTTTCGTGGAATGTATGAGTTTGATAAGAGAGAATATGTCAAAGCAATAGGTTTTTATCGAGAAGCTGAAAAACACCTTACTCATGTTAATGATGATATTGAGAAGGCAGAGTTTCATTTTAAGTTGGCTGAAGCTTATTATACTATGAAGCAAAATCATATTTCGATGCACCACGTTAAACAGGCGATGGACATTTATAATCAATATGATCTTTATAAAGTGCGAAAAATCCAGTGTCATTTTGTGATATCAGGAAATTACGTTGATTTTAAACATTTCGAGAAAAGCTTGCCGCACCTTGAAAAGGCCTTAGAATTGACCAAACAATTAGAACGCAATGAAAGGCTACTTAGCTCGGCTTACTACAATCTCGGAAAGAATTACGCAGATTTAGGAATAAATGATAAAGCAGATTATTTTTTAAATGAAGCTGCCAAGATATCAGAAAGTGCTAAGTTAAGCAATTTACCACATTCCCTGTTTACATACGCTAAATTTCTTTTTAAGCAAGGGAAAACAAGTGAAGCAATAAAAATGAGTAAAAAGGGTTTATCCGCGGCTTTATATCAAGGTGATAAACTTTTTGAGTCCCTGCAAAAGTACTTGGAAGCACTTTATATTAATGCAGTAGATCAAGCGGGAATCAAAAAAACGATTGATTACTTAGAAAGAAATAAGAATTATGCGTATGTGGAAGATATCGCAATTGATACGGCTGAAGTTTTTGCAAAATCAAAGGAGTTTGAAACATCATATGTTTATCATCAAAAAATGCTTGAAACGCAAAAACAAATTCAGAGGGGAGAATGCCTGTATGAATTTTAAAAAAGGCGTAGTCATTATTCTTACTGCAGTTACTTTAAGTTTAGGTTTGGTTACTACTTTTACTGTAGAGCAGAGTGCAGCATATCATCAGCTATCTGACCGGAATCAAACTTGAAAACTGAAAAACCCTCAATTGAGGGTTTTTTATAATGATTGTATACTCTTTTAAATCCTTCATGTATAATCTCATTTTTTTTGAGGGGGGAAAAGGAATAGGGCAACGCAATTTAAATTTTCAGTGAGACCGCAATAACTTTTTGATTTCCATGGCAAATCTCTCAATGGGGAATTAAAGCAGTATTGGGAATTAAAATTTACTTTGTTGATGCAAGCAGCGCTTCTAATGGTGGTTAAATTGCAGATGGTGCATAAAGAGGAAGAGCGTCAAAACTCTTCCTCTTTTATTTGGATGGAATACCGAAATTTTCTCTTGGGAAAATTTATTTTTTAGCAAATCCCTGTTTATTTAAATATTCAAGCATGAAGGGGAGTTTGCTTCTTTCGAGATGGTCCTCAATATGATCTTTCCATCCCTTTACTTTTTTCACTGTGAAAGGAGCTTTAACAGGACGGTCTCGGTAGTACTCACGCATCTGTTGATCATAGGTTGCTAATTTTTCATCATCTAGTGATTGATACTGATTATCAAACATGACCATTGATTGAGGCAAGCGTGGTTTTAGTCCAGGTTTCTCTTCAGCAGGATGACCTATGCATAGCCCTACTAAAGGAACCACATGTTTTGGTAAATGTAATACCTCAGTTAATTCTGTAATATGAAGTCTTATTCCGCCAATATATACACCACCGAGTCCCATTGATTCGGCTGCAGTCAAAGCATTTTGAGCCATTAGCCCGGCATCAAATGTACCTATTAAAAGGTATTCAATATATTCAAGATCCACATCGGGAGCAATTTGATGATTTCGGTTAAAATCGGCACAAAAAATCCAAAATTCTGCTGCCTCTTCAATATAAGGCTGGTTCGCAGAAAGCTCCATCACTTTTTTTCGAAGATCTGGATCTGTAATTCTAATGATAGAAACGGCCTGGAGAAGGCTGAAAGATGAAGTTTGATTAGCTGCCTTAAAGATTGCTTCTCGTTGCTCCTCTGTCAGTGGTTGATTTGTAAAAGAACGTATGGATGCATGATTACTAAGTAATTCAATTGTAGTATTCATATATTGATATTCTTCCTTTCTTTCTTAAAAATTAGATTCAAGGCTAATTTGTCATACTTATTTGAAAACTAAGTATGGCTTGCATAGATTATAATAAAATCATTACTCATAATTTATGAAGAGGGCAATTTAAATGTCCGTAGTACATTTTTTTGTACTTAATAGCAAAAAACAGGTAAAAAGATGGCTAGATTTTATTAAGACGGATTTGAAAAAGAATGTAAATGGAACAAACAAAAGAGTATTAAGCCGGCTAATGTCCTAAAAAAAGGAAGCTGTTGTTGTGTTATCCTGCTTAGTTAGTAAAAAAAAGCTGCCACATTAGACAGCTTCTGATCTGTTAACTCTTGCTCCTGTTACTTTAATACATTTCTTCACAAACTCTTATTGTAAAATTAGTCTACCTGCTCCCCAAACTTCTTCCCGAACTCTTCCATCAAATCAATTATAGGAATGAATTCTTTCCCTTTTGAGGTTAGTGAATACTCTACACGTGGAGGAACCTCAGGAAACACCTCCCGCTTAATTAACCCATCTGTTTCTAGTTCTCTCAACTGCTTTGTAAGAGAACCTTGTGAAATGTCCCATAAAAAAGCTTTAATTTCGCTATAACGACGTTTTTTTGTTTTTAAAAACCAGAGAATAATATATTTCCAGCGTCCCGAAAGCATATTTTGGGCATATGCAATTCCATATACTTCTCTTTGTTCCTTTATACACTCTTTGTCAAATCCATCCTTACATATTCTAGACACCTTATCACCTGCTTTCTGCTGTTAAGTACAGAAAAATGTACTACGGCAATTTAAATTGCCTACTTTAAAAAGATGAGAAACGCTTTTATTCTAGTATATGTAAAAGAAATACTCAATACGCTTTTCTTAATATATGTTTACGATTTGGCAAACATATAATGTGTAACTTTAAGCAGAAAAATTCTTTTATATACAAATTCTTTAGGAGGAAAAATAGTGAAATTCGGAATTATAGGTGCAGGAACAATTGGGTCAATTATTTCTAAAAAATTAGTTGAGAATGGGCATGATGTCAAAATTGCAGATGCAAGGGGAATTGAATATGTAGAAGGAAAAGAGCTTGCTGGAACACCTGTGCGCGTAGAGGATGCAATTAAAAATATTGATGTTCTTATAATATCTCTTCCTACAAAAGCAATGCCAAGCATTCGGAACATCATCGATCAAGTCGGAGAGGAAGTAATCATTGTAGATACTTCAAATTATTATCCTTTTAGAGACGACAAAATTGAAGAAATCGAGAACGGGATGGTTGAAAGTGTTTGGGTTTCAAATCAATTAGGCAGACCTGTCATTAAAGCGTTCAACAACTTATTAGCCTATACTTTAGAAAATGAAGGAACATCCGCAGATTCTAGTGAACGAATCGCGATGGCAGTTTCCGGTAATGACGCATCGCAAAAACAAGTAGTTATGAACGTAGTATCCGAGTTAGGCTTCGATGCAGTAGACAGTGGTTCTTTAAGTGACTCTTGGAGACAGCAGCCAGGAACTCCTGCTTATTGCACAGAGCTAACAAAAGATGAACTCACGAAAGCGTTGAAAAAGGCGAATAAAGAAAAAGCACCATTACTACGCGACAAAGTGATGGAAATATTTGCAGAGAAAAAGGATGTTGAATTTTTACACGAGGATGTTGTGAATCTAAACAGAGAAATATACAATTCATAAAAACAAAAGGTGCACTCAGTTAGAGCACACCTTTTTTTATACCATGTATGGCGCAAATTTACATAAATATGTTTGCTTCTTTCTTTTTTCGCCAAAGGTTCTTTTTCCTGAGTATGCAGCTTTTTATTTTGCTTTTAAATTAGATTCTTCTCTGACAGACGCTTATTGTTGTTTTGGATCACCATTTTTTAGATATTTTGCAGAATTCTGAGTAATTCGAGTCACATCCGGCATGAAACATAGGGAATCAGTACCTGCAAATTGTTCTTATGCAAATGAAACTCAATTTAATATCCAAGCAGCGGAGGATTGCATGCTGTGCAGCGTATTAGAAATAGTTGCTGAGCAGATGAACTGTCTTGTGCTAATTTTTAAAGTAATTGATTAAACAAGTCGATTTAAATGAAAATCGGATTGTTTCTTTATTCGAGTTACTTTTAGTCGAATTGGCATTAGCGAAATGTGAGTGTTTTTCAGTCTTTAGAGGTTAAAATTAATTAATAGCTCAAAGAAATTAGCTTTCACACTTGACTATATACCTATAGGGGTATATTATTGCGTTATGAATAACAAGGGGTTAATAAGGTGGTGTGGTTAGTATCAATTATTTAGTTGTTGCATTTCTGCTTATTTTTGTTATTATCCATGCAACGTATAGACGTTATTATCCTATAACCGGAATCTCTTGTACCCATAAAGATAAATTAGAGACCATGGACATAACAATATTAGATATTTGCCATTATAACGATGTACCCAATTTTTCGGATGGTATTATTTTAAACATCCCAAATGCGTATCTAAAACGTTTTTTATTTAGAGATTCCACGTGATAAAATACACATAATAGCTCATGATAGGGTGGAATTAAATTTAGGAGTGCGTTTTCTGAAGAGCAAAGGTATCCATGTAAATAGTTATGAATTGGCAATATGTAAATGTAAAAATAAATTATAGAAAGGATTTCATCGATATATGGAGTATGATCAAAAGATTAAAAACCGCTTACGCCGAATAGAAGGACAAATTAAAGGTGTATTGACTATGATGGAACAAGGAAAAGATTGTAGAGAGGTTGTGACCCAACTAGCAGCTTCACGTAATGCTATCGATCGAGCAATGGGTTTAATTGTGAGCACAAACCTTGAACATTGTGTTCGTGAAAGTTTAGAAAAGGGCGAAGACACACAAAACTTAGTAAAAGAAGCAGTCGATTTATTGGTAAAGAGTCGATAAAAAATTCATCAACCTATATTTAAGGTTGACGAATTTTTATATGTGTTATATTATACCCCTGCCGGTATTTAATGAGTTGAATAATAGCAGATCTTTCGAAAAAATTTTTTGATCTCAATATACCCCCACGGGTAATTGGTTAGGAGAATAAACATGACAGAACAAACAAAACGCACAACAATTGTTTTATTTAGCGGGGATTATGATAAAGCAATGGCAGCCTATATTATTGCAAATGGTGCTGCTGCCTACGATCATGAAGTGACGATTTTCCACACTTTTTGGGGATTAAACGCTTTGCGTAAAGAAGAACTTGTGCCAGTGAAAAAAGGGTTTCTTGAAAAAATGTTTGGAAAAATGATGCCTCGCGGTGCTGATAAGATGGGTTTATCTAAAATGAACTTTGCAGGTATGGGTCCTAAAATGATTAAAAATGTGATGAAAAAGCATAATACACTGACATTGCCTCAGTTAATTGAGACGGCTCAAGAACAGGATGTAAAGCTTGTAGCTTGTACGATGACAATGGATCTTCTTGGTTTACAGGAAAAAGAACTATTAGATGATATCGACTATGCTGGAGTAGCAGCTTATTTGGCAGATGCTGAAGAAGGCAGTGTCAACTTATTTATCTAACGTTACCCATTGCAAATTGAATAAATGAAGGGGGGGGACACTATGGACAGTGGAGTCCTTATCAATACCTTACTTATTTTATTTTTACTTTGGATTGTATTTCGACGTTTTTTACCAGTGCAAGGTGTTAAACAAATAACAACTGCTGATTTAAAGTCAGAGCTTAAAAATAAAGGCAAACAGTTTATCGATGTACGAACACCTCATGAATTTCGTACAAGACATATTCAAGGGTTTAAAAACATTCCCTTGTCAAATCTGCTTCGTCAAACCAATCAACTTTCGAAAGATAAAGAAGTTTTTATTATTTGTCAAAGTGGAATGAGAAGTCTAAAGGCGAGCAAGGTATTGAAAAAACAAGGATTTAAAAATATCACAAATATTAAAGGTGGTATGAATACATGGTCATAAAACCTTAGATAGTATTTTTTTTGTATATTTATATACCCCCACCCCTATTTAAAAAGGAGGAAAAAAATGGTGAAGGCAAATATTGTGTTAGACGCTAAAGGTTTGACGTGTCCAATGCCCATTGTAAAAACGAAGAAGAAAATGAAGGATTTAAAAGCTGGTGAGATACTAGAAATTGAAGCAACAGATAAAGGCTCTACGGCAGATTTGCAAGCATGGGCAAATAGCACAGGTCATGAATATCTAGGTACTGAAACAGAGGGAGAAATACTTCATCATTTTCTTCGTAAAGGAGGAGAACATTCATCAGAAAGCACACCTTCTATTCCTGAGGTTTCACTAGAAGCTTTCAAACAAAAAGTTGAAAGTGAGGAGTCTCTTAACATTTTAGATGTCCGGGAGCTAGATGAGTATGAAGAAGCTCATATCCCGGGAGTTGTGCATATCCCTCTTGGGGAAGTGGAAAAGCGCTCTAACGAGTTAAACAAAGATGATGAAATTTATATCATTTGCCATTCTGGAAGAAGAAGTGAAATGGCAGCCCAAACGATGAAAAAACAAGGTTTTAAAAAGGTTATTAATGTTGTCCCTGGTATGCGTGATTGGACAGGTAAAACAGAATAAATAAGAAAAGGATGATAACAAATGAGTACAAGAGTAGCAATTATTGCGGCAAATGGTGGTCTATTTGATGCCTATAAAGTTTTTAATATTGCGACTGCCGCAGCAGCAAGTGATCAAGAAGTATCTATCTTCTTTACATTCGAGGGATTAAATCTGATTCATAAGCAAGCACATCAAGAATTAGAAATGCCGAAAGGAAAAGAACACTTTGCGGAAGGATTTAAGAAAGCAAGCGTGCCGTCTATTCCTGAACTGATTGAAATGGCACAAGAAATGGGAGTTACATTTATTGGTTGTCAAATGACGATGGACGTTATGGGTTTAACAAAAGATGATTTTGTAGAAGGAATTGAAGTAGGCGGGGCTGTTACCTTTTTAGATTTTGCTAAAGATGCTGATGTATCCTTAACATTTTAGTCCCGTTAAAAATAGATTCGATATAGGAGGTATTTAAACATGACCGTAAAGGCACTGACCCCAAAAGAAGTGACAAAAAAAATCTTTAACAAAGAACCTTTATTTATTTTGGATGTGCGTAATGAAAATGATTTTAGTGATTGGAAGATTGAAGGGCATGACTTTGACCATTTGAATGTTCCTTATTTCGATCTTTTAGATGGAGCAGAAGATATATTGGAGAAAATTCCTTCTGATAAAGAAGTGCTAGTCGTTTGCGCAAAAGAAGGTTCATCCGTAATGGTATCCGAGATGCTTTCAGAAGCAGGTCTTTCTGTATCCTATCTTAAAGGCGGAATGAAAGCATGGAGTGAACATTTAGAGCCGGTAAAAGTCGGGGATTTAAAAGATGGTGGTGAAATTTATCAGTTTGTTCGAATTGGGAAAGGTTGCCTATCATACATGATATTCTCCAATGGAGAAGCAGCCATAGTAGACGCTACGCGTATGGCAGAAGTGTTTATAGATTTTGCAAAGGAGAAAGGTGTAACGATTACTCACGTATTTGATACACATCTTCACGCAGACCATATTTCAGGTGGGAGAGTAATTGCCGAAAAAACAAAAGCAACCTACTGGTTACCGCCTAAAGATGCTGAAGAAGTGGTATTCTATTATCAGCCGTTGGAAGAAGGAAATGATATTATCATTGGAAATATAAAGATTAGAATTCAACCGATTTATTCTCCTGGGCATACCATTGGCTCCACTTCTTTCATTGTCGATGATCAGTATCTTCTTTCAGGTGATATCTTATTTATCGATTCAATCGGCAGACCGGATTTAGCCGGTATGGCAGGAGATTGGGTAGGAGATTTAAGAAAAACTCTTTATAGCCGTTACAACGCGTTACCAAAGGATTTAATTGTATTACCGGCACACTTTATGATCATTGATGAGCTAAATGATGATGGAAGTGTTGGTAAAAAACTAAGTACATTATTTGCCGAGAACCATGGTTTGAACATTGCTGATGAAGCAGAATTTAGGCACTTAGTGACAGGTAATTTACCTCCACAACCCAATGCATATCAAGAGATTCGCGAAACAAATATGGGGAAAATCAACCCAGATGAAGAAAAACAGCGTGAAATGGAGATTGGGCCAAATCGTTGTGCAATTCGATAAAAGATGATTATTACCAAACAGAGGAGAGATGAACATGAAATCAGATAAAGTATTAGATGCTAAAGGGCTGGCATGTCCAATGCCAATCGTCAAAACAAAGAAAGCTATGAATGAAATAGAATCAGGTCAAATATTAGAAGTACATGCAACCGATAAAGGATTCAAAAGTGACCTAGCTGCTTGGTCTAAATCAGGTGGGCATGACATCTTAGAGCAAGCTCAAGAAGGAGATGTACTGAAATTCTGGATTAAAAAAGGCTAATGAATGTGAAAGGGTATCGAATAAAAAGATACCCTTTTCCTTTGAAAAGGAGGAAACCAAATTGGATATTGCCTTTATCACAACTCTTTTCATTATAGGGTTTATTGGTGCCTTTCTTTCCGGATTGATTGGTATTGGCGGTTCAGTAATTAATTATCCAATGTTATTGTACATTCCTTCTTTAGTAGGGGTGATGTCATTAACTGCCCATGAAGTTTCAGGGATAGGGGCTATTCAAGTTTTCTTTGCGACACTTGGCGGTGTTTGGGCTTATCGTAAGAGTGGTCTTTTAAATAAAGCATTAATTATTTACATGGGAAGCAGCATCCTTTTAGGGAGTGTATTGGGGAGTTATTTTTCTCATCACTTATCTGAAAAAGGAATTAACTTTATATACGGAATTCTGGCTATTATAGCTGTTATTCTAATGTTTATACCTAAAAAAGGACAAGCACATAGAGACGGCAAAGAAGTGATATTTAATAAATGGTTGGCTTCGTCCCTAGCGTTTATCATTGGTGGCGTATCTGGTATTTTAGGAGCTGGCGGCGCCTTTATCCTAGTCCCCATTATGTTATCGATTTTAAATATTCCTGTTAGAATCACCGTCGCTTCATCTCTTGCGATTACACTTCTTTCATCTATTGGAGCAACAGTTGGAAAGGTGATTACAGGTCAGGTACTTTTTTTACCTTCTTTGATTCTTATTATCTCAAGTTTAATCGCTTCGCCTCTAGGAGCAAAACTGGGACAAAAAGTAAATGAAAAAATCCTGCGGTGGATCTTAGCTTTACTGATTTTGGTGACGGCTGTTAAAATTTGGTTGGATATTCTGTAACAGATCACTTTCTTACGTATGATTAAAAGAAAGACCAACAGAGTGTTTCAAATGTTGGCCTTTCTTTTTATGTTAAGACATTTACATAACGTTCAATAAATGTTTGTACAGGATGAAATTCTTTTTGATAATGGATGACTCGTACCAATCTATATGATAGCCCATATAAAGTATTTGAATTAGTATTGTCTACTGTCGATTAGCATTTTTATACACGGATAGTGAAGAATTTGAGTATTTTAAAAGAAGGATAAAGCTACGAGGAATACGAACTCACATAACTCGACTTCTAAAGTTGCTCCATTCTTTATTCAAACAACTCATCCACAACATGTTTTAAAATCTCGTAAGACTGAATTTCCTTGCTCAATTCGTAAATATTAGATAATACAATTAATTCATCTACTTGATACATTTGTTGGAATTCAATTAGTTCGCGACGAATTGTTTCTGAATCACCCATGATTGTATACCCCAGTCGACTATGGAGAATTTCTAATTCAAACTGTGATAACGATTCTAGGAAGTTTTCAGTGGGTGGAATAAGCTTACTTAAATTATTTGTGTAAATATCAATATACACCTGCAAATGACTTGCAGAAATAAAAGATGCCTCTTCCATAGATTCTGCTGCAATCACATTAATACAAGCAATCACATAAGGCTCTTGTAAATAAGAAGACGGTTGGAAATTTTCTCGATAAATAGCGAGCGCTTCTTCCATCGCATGAGGTGAAAATTGAGCGCCAAATGCATAGGGTAAACCAAGCTTTGCAGCAATTTTCGCTGAATCCGTTGAGGATCCTAACACAAATACAGGCACATGCGTTCCAATACCTGGATAAGCGCGAACCTCTCCCTGCACACTCTTATCCCCAACAAAACGCAAAATATCATTTACTTCTCTTTCAAAGAAAAACACTCCATTATGGTTGGAACGACGAATCACATCGGCCGTTTTTTGATCCGTTCCCGGTGCGCGTCCTAATGCCAAATCTACACGATTTGGATATAATGTTTCAAGTGTTCCAAATTGCTCCGCTACGACTAATGGGGAATGATTTGGCAACATAATACCCCCTGAACCTACGCGAATGTCCTTTGTATTTGCTAATATATGTTGTACAATTGATACGGTTGCTGCACTTGCATAAGCGTCGTGATTATGATGCTCTGCAAACCAAATCCGTTTATAGCCCATATTATCTACAGCTTTAGCTAATGAAACTGCAGAATCAATCCCTTGTTTCATTGTTTCTCCTTGTCTTAATGGAGCAACTGATAAAACAGATATATCAAATTTTTTCATAATTTCACCTCTAAAATAATGAACTTATACAAAATCAATGGAAAAAACATTTTAAAAAATTGTCTCATATTAAATGGTGTACATTCCTCTTTGATTTGTATGCAAATAAATATATACTTTCTCAATCGATCAATACATAGGGAAAATAAAGTTATTTCACAATTTCACTTTATTTTTAAAGTTTTAAGCATACATAAAAAATTGCACAGCGAACAGACTATGTAAAATACATCTTATTTTTTCAGAAAGGATACAAGAAAATGATTGATGAAATAGATAAAAAAATACTTGATGAGCTGTCTAAAAATAGTCGCCTTACAATGAAAAAATTAGGGGAAAAAGTACATCTCACTGCACCAGCAACCGCATCAAGAGTAGTAAAGTTATTAGACAATGGCATAATAAAAGGATGTAGTATTGAAGTGAATCAAGTGAAATTAGGCTTCTCTATACATGCTTTTCTTAATATTTATATCGAAAAAATCCATCATCAACCCTATTTAGCTTTTATAGAAACACAAGGTAACTATGTAATAAACAATTATAAAGTTAGTGGAGACGGTTGTTATTTGCTTGAATGTAAATTTCCTTCAAACGAGGTATTAGATCAATTTTTAAATGACTTAAACAAACATGCAAACTATAAAGTGTCGATTGTTATTGGTAAATAGTTAACTTTATAAAACGGAGATGTGTGGTCATATAACATGATATATATCTGCTCTAAAAAAGCCCTAGTTTGGATATGAAATTTACCAAGCTAGAGCTTTTTTTATACATGATTTAACACTTATACATTATGATAACAAGCACATTATTCATCAGACATTAATGACGTATTATAATGATTTTTTACTTCCTTAATAGACAAATAAAGCTGATAGTTTCCATATTTCAATAAATCATTCAAAAGGTGATTTAAAACTTCTTGTGAATGAACCTTTACCTTCAGAAGATAACATGCGTCTCCTGAAATACGATGTGCTTCGCTAATTTCATTACGAGTAGCAATAAATTTCAATAAATCATTATGCTTATATGCATTCATGAAAAAAATGACAAAGGCTGTAAAAGAAAGCCCCACCCTCAATTCATCAATCACAATCGAATATGCCTTAATGATACCGTTATCCTCCATTTTTTTGATGCGATTGCCTACCGCTTGTCCTGTCATATGAATTTTTTCACCGATTTCTTTCCATTGTATCCGAGCATTTTTATTTAATAATTGGAGAATTTGAAAATCAATTGAATCAATTTGCATAGTAACTACTTTCACAGTGAAAAAGTTTTACATAATAGTATTTCATGAGACCATCGAAAATTCAATGGAAATTATATATCCTTATACAGTATAAAAATTTTAAGAGATGAAAAAAATGACAACAGCTTTATTAGTGATTGATATTCAAAATGATTACTTTCCAAATGGGAAGATGGCTTTAACAAACCCTGAGAAAGCAGCACAAAATGCGGCTAAACTACTTTCACACTTCAGAAACACAGGCGCACTAGTCTTTCATGTACAGCATATCACAGAAGGTAACATGGCTCATTTTTTCCATCCAAATACAGAAGGTGTCGAAATTCATGAGTCAGTACGTCCATTAGAGAAAGAGACAGTTATTGTAAAATATATGCCGAATAGCTTTTTCAATACAGATTTACATGAAAAGCTACAAGAACAAGGTGTTAAAGAATTAGTTGTTTGCGGTATGATGTCCCATATGTGTATTGATGCAACAGTTCGTTCTGCAGTTGAACATGGTTATGTATGCCAAGTGGTAGAAGATGCTTGCGCAACAACAACATTGCAAATTGAAGATAAAATCGTTCCTGCTGAACATGTCCATTACGCATTTATGGCCGCATTAAATGGTGTCTATGCAACAGTGAAAACCACAGAGGCATTTTTAAAATAAAAGAATTTCCTTTGTGAACATAACGTCTTTCTTTTCACAAGAAAGATGATTCAACAACTTAAAAAAGGATGTTCAGAAAAATAACTTCTGGACATCCTTTATTCATTATCTTTATTTTGTTTTTCGGTATCATTATTCCCATCTGATAAAAGATCAAGATGTCCTGTTTTTGATCCATAGTAAGACCATGTACAGGAATTGTTTTTGCCATATAGATATTGATGAAGGTTTACATAAAGCACCTAATTGCTTGATTTACTTTAATGTTAGATCCCTCAATAACTCCATTCTCTTCTAATTTCTCTACTCTAGCTGTAGCTGCTGGCCATGTTAAATGTACTCTCTCCCAGATCTTTCATTGTAATTCGGCTATTATACATAATTTCTCTATAATTTTTTATCTGTTTGATCTATTTGAACGTTAATTCCTTTCGAAAATAAAGTCAAAGAGTTAAAACACTTTTTTTTATCTATGTATTTGAACACTGCTGATATTATACACTTAACTCTGTCGAACTAAGACAAATAAAAAAAAGAAAGTGAGTTGTAAATATGAATATTACACAAATTCGAAATGCAACAATTGTTGTAAAATACGCAAATAAAAAATTTTTAATAGATCCTATGTTAGCAGAGAAAGGTACGTACGCTACTTTCCCTGAAACGATCAGACAAGATCTATTTAATCCTTTGGTGAGTTTGCCAACGTCAATTGATAACATTCTGGATGGCGTAGATGCAGTCATTGTTACTCATCTACACCTAGATCACTTTGATGATGTGGCAAGAAACGTATTGCCGAAAAATATCAAAATGTTTGTTCAAAATGAAGCAGATGCAAAAGAAGTAAAATCAAGTGGTTTCAAAAATGTAGAAGTACTACAACAAGACACAGTTTTTGAAGGGATCCAATTAGTAAAAACAAAAGGTGAACATGGTAGAGGAGAAGAGTTATTAAACTTAATGGGTGAAGTTTGTGGATTAGTATTCAAGCACCCAAGTGAAAAAGTTTTATATGTAGCTGGTGATACAGTTTGGTATGATGCTATCGAAGACGAGATTCATACACATCAACCAGAAATCATTGTTGTTAATGGTGGAGACAATCAAAGATTAGAATTAGGTTCACTCATCATGGGAAAAGAAGACATCTATGAAGTTCACAAGGCTGCTCCTAATGCTAAGATTATATCTGTTCATATGGAAGCTGTTAACCATTGGACACTATCTAGAGAAGAATTAAAAAACTTTAGTAAGGAAAAAGGATTCTCAAGTAATATTTTAGTACCAGAAGATGGCGAGTCTTACACATTTTAATATGAACACCGACAAACAATATTGTCTTGTTCATATTTAAAAATAAGAAAATAGAAGAAGCTCATAATTATAAAAACTAATCATGAGCTTCTTCTAATGATGAATATAAAGAAATTTTAAATATATCGAAAATCCTAAATATATGGAATAACAAAAATGGAATTTCCAATGATGACAAAAAAACTTGAACAGCAACAGAGATATGTCGTTAGGAGGTAGAGATAATGACAAAAAAAGATACAATTATATCAACACAGCAGCCTGTTTGGTTACAAGGTTATATTGATTCACCAGAAAAACAAAACCAACTTTATAAAAAAACATTAAAAATCTTGATGGTTTCACAAATTTTTGGGGGAGCAGGACTTGGTGCTGGGATAACAGTTGGGGCGCTTCTTGCACAAGATATGATAGGATCGGAAAATGTAGCAGGAATTCCAACTGCCCTCTTTACTTTTGGATCTGCCGTAGCTGCCCTACTTATAGGAGCATCCTCACAACGTTTTGGTCGTAGAGCCGGACTTGCAGGTGGTTTCCTTATAGGTGGATTAGGTGCTATAGGTGTTAT
Organism: Bacillus sp. G16; assembly: GCF_021282335.1. Taxonomy (NCBI): domain Bacteria; kingdom Bacillati; phylum Bacillota; class Bacilli; order Caryophanales; family Bacillaceae; genus Bacillus; species Bacillus sp. G16. The sequence continues at coordinate 24,293 of NZ_JAJSOZ010000028.1, forward strand.
AATTGCATCTTTAATCAACAGCGTTGCCCTATTATTTGTTTCCCTTCTTATTTATGGAGCAGGTATGGCTTCTAATCTTCAAGTTCGGTATGCTGGGACAGACCTTGCAAATGAGAAACAACGGGCAACTGCTGCAAGTATGGCCTTAGTTTCTACTACTTTAGGAGCTGTAGTGGGTCCTAACTTAGTTAATACGATGGGGGAATTTGCAGATTCAATTGGTGTTCCCAATTTAGCTGGTCCGTTTATCATGTCAGGAGCAGCTTTTATAATTGCTGGATTTATTCTCTTAATTTTTCTTCGTCCAGATCCGCTGTTTGTATCAACAGCTATTGCGAATGCTGAGAAAAAAGACGATAAAGTACAGATAGGAGGATGTCTAAAAAATCCTGCTATAAACAAAAAAGGAATAATGGTAGGAGCTGTAATTATGATTTTAGCTCAACTAATCATGACAGCTATTATGACAATGACACCAGTTCACATGGGTCATCACGGTCATGGTTTAAGCGAAGTGGGATTAGTTATAGGGCTCCATATTGCAGCGATGTATCTTCCTTCACCATTGACTGGTTTATTAGTAGATAAGTTTGGTCGCACTACTATGGCTATTGCTTCAGGTGCTACACTTCTTGCCGCTGGATTGGTGGCAGCTATTGCACCGGCAGACTCATTATCATTACTAATCCTAGCACTAGTATTACTAGGGGTAGGTTGGAACTTTGGTTTACTAACGGGAACTGCCCTCATTATAGATTCAACACATCCATCTCTACGTGCAAAAACACAAGGAACATTCGATGTCTTAGTAGCACTATCAGGAGCAGCGGGTGGAGCCTTGTCAGGAATGGTTGTTGCACATTCTAGTTATACAATACTATCAATTTCTGGAGCCGTTTTATCATTGTTACTCATTCCAGTAGTTATTTGGTATTTTAAAGGGATTCAGGAAAAAGCATAAGCTTATATAACTTTCCTATACATTTGAAGAACCTAAGTAGACATTACTCTAAGGTGTCTTGGGTGTTATGTAACTTCAAGGTATAAGCGGAGATGTAACAAAACTTCGATTTAGGTGTAGTCGATTCCATTGTTGTGCTGGATACGGTAATGATGAAAAACGCCTGAGTGATAAATTAGAAGTCTCTTGGACATTATTTTGGAGAGGCACTGTAGATCAATAATTATATAGAAAGGGGTGTTTATATATGAAGAAAACAATTAAAGAACAAAAGTTGGTATTAATTATACTTCTTAGCAATATATTCATTGCATTTCTAGGTATAGGTCTCATCGTCCCCGTTATGCCGTCTTTTATGAATATCATGCATTTATCGGGAAAAACGATGGGCTATCTTGTCGCCGTACTTGCGGTAGCACAACTGCTTATATCACCGCTCGCAGGACGATGGGTTGACCATTATGGCAGAAAGAAAATCATCATAAGCGGTTTGTTTCTTTTTGGTGTTTCAGAACTTATCTTTAGTTTAGGCACGACTGTATCAGTGCTTTATATATCAAGGATTCTAGGGGGGATTAGTGCTGCCTTTATTATGACAGGCGTTACTGCATTTGTTGCAGATATTACATCCGTTCAGGAACGTCCAAAAGCGATAGGCTATATTTCTGCCGCCATTAGTACTGGCTTTATTATCGGACCTGGCATCGGTGGCTTTATTGCAGAATACGGTATACGTATGCCCTTCTTCTTTGCGGCAGGCATTGCCTTTTTAGCATGCATTTCATCCATATTTATTTTAAAAGAGCCGCTAACAAAGGAGCAGATTGTAGAAATTTCTGCAAATACAAAGCAAACAAACTTAATAGGCGATTTCAAAAGATCACTTAATCCACGTTACTTTACTGCCTTTATCATTGTATTTGTACTTGCTTTCGGATTATCAGCATATGAAACAGTTTTCAGCCTATTTTCTGATCATAAATTTGGCTTCACGCCGAAGGAAATTGCAACTATTATTACAATCAGCTCAATCTTCGGAGTTGTTATTCAATTATTTATGTTTGGAAAAATGGTAGATATACTTGGTGAAAAGAAACTAATTCAATTATTGTTAATTATAGGTGCAATATTGGCAGTGGCATCTACTTTAATCTCTAGCTTTTTAGCAGTGCTAGCGGTAACTTGCTTCATCTTCCTCGCATTTGACTTGCTTCGCCCGGCATTGACGACTTTTTTATCAAAAGCTGCCGATAAAGAGCAAGGATTTGTTGCTGGAATGAACTCAACCTATACGAGCTTAGGTAATATCGGAGGGCCAGCCATGGGTGGAATATTATTTGACGTAAACATCCACTATCCTTATCTTTTCGCTGCTGTCATTATGGTCATTGGCTTCGGTATTACAATTATATGGAAAGAAAACCGGTTGGGAGAAAGCTTAGCGAAAAACTTGAGATCCTAGTGGGGATAGTAAAAAAACCGATGATTTAAACCTCGGTTTTTTTATTTGTTTTCATATTCTTTGAAAATGACCTCATTTGGACAAACAGCTGTTACATAGCATTACCCAAGGAGTGATGCATTTTATGAAGGAATCATCATCGAGGGACCGCAAGCTGAAAAATGCATTAACGATTGCTATCATTATTTAATAAAACTTTATAGAAAGGAGATCCAGGGATCGAGCATCGACAGCCAGATCGAGGCCTGTATAAATAGGTGTGTTGAAGCATGCTATGAAGGGGTTTCTAGCGCGAGCTTTTATAACGTCCGGCTTTGGATTGCTTGAGAGAGGATGCAAGTAAGCAAGTAAAGGGCTTATAAGTAAAGTCATCTGCTTCTCGGAGAGCTTATCAGCGATGACAAAAAATGATTTTCATAACTCTTTCATATATTCTTTCTCTATTTTTTTTAAAAGAAACTTTAATGAAATAGAGAAAGCCGGAATGTTAGATCCGGCCTCTGCTAAATCATTTCCCCTTCGCCTTTTTCCGCTTTTCCTTCTCCGCCCGATAAAACTCATGAAACATCTTCATCAGCGCCCGTTTTTCAATTCGCGATACATAGCTGCGCGAGATACCGAGTTCTTTGGCAATCTCACGCTGCGTTTTTTCCTTCTTCAAATCAAGCCCAAACCGTCCGACAATCACTTCCTTCTCACGATCATCTAAAATGTCAATGTATTGTTTCACTTTTTCAAGCTCCATATTGAGCTGGATCGTATCAATCACGTCTTCATTTTCTGATTTTAGTACATCGATCAGGCTTATTTCATTCCCTTCCTTATCCTGCCCGATCGGATCATGAAGGGAAACGTCTTTTTTTGTTTTTTTCAATGCGCGTAAATGCATGAGAATCTCATTATTAATTACAAAAGGGGGGCGCACAGATTTCCCGTAACTGTTTGATTAAATAAATGTTGAGTCAGTTTCCTGTAATAAATGCTCAAACGTTTCTTCGCAAACGAAGGGGATACCTTAAATAACCAAGCTATATTTTCAATTGCATGTGATTGTATGTACGAAAGATTAATATTACGCAACATGAAAGTTGGAATGCAAAAGTGATATGTAAAATAATTCGACTGCCACTCCAAATAATCAGTCCAAGTTGCAGGCATTGTTTTTTTATCGCCTTCATGTCTATATATATGGCAAAATTCATGAGCAAAATCATACCATTGATCAACTCGGCTTTTTCGGCTGTCCAAGCATATGTTATAAATTCCGCTGTGTTTAAGTGCGAAGCTTGTTACAGGTTTAAACGAAAGCCTGATATCTAATGACTCAGCAATCCGTTCAAAATTAATTTGTTCAGGTTCTGTAATATCAATCTTTCTGTATAAGTTTTCAATCCAATCCTCTAAATGACTGTTTGTATACCTCAAGATAAAAAACCTCCTTAAAGACGACAATCTAAAAATTGGATTCGTTTAAATATTATAGGGAAATCAAGACTTTTTTCATAGGAAAATGCGTCTAATGAGATGGAATATGAATAACACGCATCTGGATTTCTCTAGAAAAGTAAAGGTCTTTAGGGATTTATGTCAAAATAATAGTAGGTACCTTATGCAACAAACAGCGAGTTTGGTTGCTTAATAAGGAGGGGGAAGTATGAAAAAGGAGCCTCTGGTGTCGGAACTTCAACATTGGGTGCTGCATTGTCAAAGTGTTTGCCTCATACGCATCTTGATACTGATAATTACTATTGGTTAGATAAATTCACTAAAAAAAGAGAAATTCCTGAAAGAAGAAAGTTGCTTGAAAAAGACTTAACAATAAATGAGAAATGGATTCTTTCTGGTGCAGTGTGTGGCTGGGGCGATAATCTAAAAAGTTATTTTGACCTTGTCGTCTTCTTATGGATTCCACAGGAAATACGGCTTGAGAGATTAAGGCATAGGGAATTTCAGCGTTATGGAAATGAAGTGTTAGCCGGTGGCAGTAAATATGAACAATCAAAAGCATTTTTAGAGTGGGCTTCTTTATATGATAATGCTGGAATGGAAGTTAGAAGTAAAGCTTTGCATGAACATTGGATGGAAGATTTATCTTGTCCAGTGTTAAAAATTGAAGGCGATTGCTCAGTCAATGAAAGAGTTGACCGTGTCTTGGATTTTTTGAATTCTAATTAAACTAACGGCTAGTGATTGAAAAAGAAGAACACGCAGCAGATTCGCTTGCTCTTGTTGGGGGCAAGTGTTGACAACCCTATTACTGGTTTAATTAAAGAAGGAGTATAAAACCTGTATCAAAGATGTTACTAGATATCTACGACACAGGTTTTATATTTAGGTAACTAATATTCTTATAGATTTAACTTTGCATTTTTTTATTCTGCAATAGTTGATTCTATTTCTGTTTTCAATTTTTCAAACCACTCTAAATTAACCAAGTGATGTGAACGGGAATTTTCGTTCATACGGCGAAAGTAATCGATTGTGCCGGGAATTTCTTGAGTGATGGACAGGTATTCATCAAGGAGCTCGATTCGAGTTTTAGTCTGATCGATTTGTGATTGGATCAGATCCAGTAATTTATTTTTGTCGAATTCATCGGCAAAGAGTAACGCCCCATAAAATTGCAGGTTCACATATTCCGATTTGGTGCCGTATTTGATCATTAATTTTTCGAATTCTGCCCTTCCCGAATCTGTGACTTTGTAGTTACGGATTTCACGCCCGCTGGTTGAGGGTTTCTGCTGAATCTGTTCAATTAAGCACTTTTCTTCAAGTTGCTGCAGATTGTAATAAAATGAACCTTTCGTGAAGTTAACAATGTATTTGTAATGACGTTTTTCCATTAAGGCCAGAAGTTCATAGCCATGAGCTCCGGGGTTTTGGATTAGCAAGCCAAGGATAAGTAAGGGAATCATGGTTTCATCACCTTCGCCATCCGCGCCTCAAATTCCGCGTACGTAATTTTACCCGAAGCCAAATCCATACTATGAAGGTAAATCTGTTCTGTTTTAGAATAGTCACCATTCACTTTCAGTGATTGCTCCTCTCCCGAAATGGGTTTCAAGATATGGTACTTTTTCGAAAAAGCCTCGAAATAGCGGTAACCGAATTTGCGTTGTGAAGCTGCGTCTAAATGAATGCCATCAGGATTCGCAGTCAAACCTGATGCAGTAACAAAATAACAATTCTGTTGTTCGTTGGAAAAACGAAGCAATTGTTCATTAACCTGTCGAAATTCAGTCGCGTGCTGTCCAAAACCGGTCTTCCCAAGAAAGTCACCAAGCCCTCCAATAATCAACGGTACCTCATCAATTTCCAACTCGTTTCTTAGCGTCTCGATGATAAGAGTTAATTTCTCGTAATAAGTTTCATGTAGCGAAAGATAACTGTCACTCTCACCTTGGTGCCAAAGGATTCCACAAATTTGACTGGATCGGAGGGCGAAGCGGGCTTCGGACAAAGCATGCTGAAAAAGGATGCCTTCCGGATGCCAGTCATTCAATGAACTGCCACCTTCCGCACAAGGGATCAAGCCAATTTCTTCATCGGGATGAGCTTTCGACCATGCATCTGCAAAAGATGCCGCTAGGCCAACACCGGAAACCGGACGGTCGTAATTAATCGGCTCTGTCATCATCTGCCACTGTCCATTGCGCAGCATTTTTATTTTTTCATTATAGATAGGGTCTACTTCATTCAAAAATCCACGGCCCGCCATATTCGACTGCCCCAACATTAAAAAAGACTTTATCATCTCATTTTTCACTTCTTTACATCAAT
>NZ_JAJSOZ010000029.1:0-22398 GCF_021282335.1 Bacillus sp. G16
AGCATATATTTATATAATCAATCGTTTATATTCAAAACATCAACTATTTTTGATTTTCTTAGTGTTAATCCCCATTATGAGAAGCCTTACTTTTTATGCCTTAATAAAGCTGCTCCGCATACATTTGACTTGAAGAATGCCATTTAAATATGTCTCTAATGATTAGTGCAGACAACCTTATTGATAATGGCTGCCATTTAAAATGCACCATTCAATGACCTTTAAGCTTGTATTTCTGTTTCATTTTATTTATGATTAGTTCATCAAATATTTTTGATTAATAGTTGGAGGTTTTATTATGCTAAAAATCCCAATCGAAGATACTTTTGAGCATTACGAAAAAAAATTCAAAGCATTGTCCGACAAAAAAAGGCTTCATTTGTTACACATTCTTTGTGAACGCGGCTCCACATGTGTATGTGATTTAATTGATGAAATCCAGATGCCGCAATCTAAGTTATCCTATCATTTAAAAATCTTATTAGATGCAGGTTTAATTACTAAAGAAACAAAAGGCACTTGGAGTTATTATTCATTGAACGAAACAGAAATAAATCATCTTCTTTCTGAAGAATTGTGTTGCTTATTCCGCCCTTCCCGTTAGGAAAGGGATTCTTTTCAGGTTATATATCAAAAAAAATTGATTTATAGGAGGATACATATGATAAACAGCACATTGCCAGTAGCTATCATTGGCGGAGGACCAGTAGGTATTGCCGCAGCAGCCCATCTTGTTAAAAGAAATGAACGATTTATTTTGTTTGAGTCAGGAGAAGAAATCGGAACCAATTTTTCAGATTATGGCCATGTACGGTTGTTTTCTCCCTGGGAATATAATATAGATGAAGCCGCAAAGGAATTGCTAGTAAAACACCACATCCCTCTTCCCCCAAAAGACGAACTGCCCTTTGGAGAAGAAATTGTTTCTAAATACTTAAAACCTTTAACACAACTGCCTGAAATGAAACCCTACATTCATGTAAACAGCCGTGTTCTTCATGTTGGAAAAAAAGGATTTGATAAAGTGAAAACAAAAGGCAGAGATCAAGCCCCCTTTTTCATTCGAGTTGAAGAAAATGGCACCGAAGAGAGAATATATGAAGCAAAAGCAGTTATTGATGCTACAGGCACTTGGCAAAATCCAAATCCAATAAACGCAGAAGGACTCATGACTGATAATGAAAAAGGAGTATCTAATCAAATTTATTATGGGATTCCGGATGTTTTAAATCGTGATCGAGATCGCTATAAAAATAAGACTGTTGCAGTTGTAGGAAGTGGTCATTCAGCTATAAACACATTGTTAGATTTAACAAAATTAAAAGAGCAAACTGAACACACACAGATCATCTGGATATTAAGAAAACAGGATACTACAGATGTATTCGGGGGTGAAGGTAACGATCAGCTGCCAGCTAGAGGTGAATTAGGCACAAGATTACGGAACACTTTAGAAAACGGTCATATCAAAGCCTATCCTTCAATGTTGATTCAATCTATCTCATCCACATCTGACGGTAAGTTGAATATTTGCGGCTACCAGCAGCAAAAACAAAAAGTGATTCACAATATAGACGAGATGATAGCGAATACAGGAGCAAGACCAGATTTTCAATTTTTAAAAGAAATCCGTCATACATTTGATTCGGCGTTAGAATGCGTACCGGACTTAGCAGATTTAATTGACCCAAACATCCACAGCTGCGGAACTGTTCGGCCGCATGGCGAAAAAGAATTAAGGCAGCCTGAAAAGAACTTCTATATTATTGGATCAAAAAGTTACGGAAGAGCCCCCACATTCTTATTAGCTACCGGCTACGAACAGGCTCGTTCTGTTGTCGCTTATATAACTGGTGACCACGAGTCTGCGCAACAGGTGAAATTAAAACTGCCTGAAACCGGAGTTTGCAAACTGACACCAAAACCGCCGGCTGCAAAAACATCCTGCTGCTGTGATTAATTTAAAAAAACAGGTCTCTCTTTAGAGGCCTGTTTACTTTGCAAGTATTTTCTCCATTACCATGACATCTACATAATGACCGTCGATTTTCCCCTGTTCTTTAAATACTCCAACTTCGCGATAACCCATTGAAGTATATAGCCCTTGTCCCAATTGATTAAAAGGGAATGTAAATAATACGATTTTATGAATGCCCGATTGAATGGCTTCTTTTTCGATACCCGATAAGAGAACTTTGCCTATACCTTTTCCTCGATGATTCCGATCAATATAAATAGATAGATCAGCAACACCCTGGTATGCGGACCGGTGAGAATAGGGATTAAGAGAGACCCATCCCACAACACAATGATCTACTTCAGCAACAAGAATCTTATATTTCTCTGTGCGATCAGAGAACCAATTTGTCATATAATCCAAATCTTTTTCTTCCAGTTCTAAAGTGGGCAATACGATCAGCTATGCCTTGGTCATAAATATCTAAATTCTAACTAAATCCGTATCTTTTGCAGTTCTTATCAGCATCCCTTATCCCCTTTCTTTTTATTTTCAATGAAACAAGAGAAAGGAAACTTATCAAAACAGCTTATATTGTGACGGCTACGGGCTGGTCTGTACCAGATCCCTAATATGATTCACGTAGCTTGAACTCCCTCAAACGCATTCATCACCAAATCATGCACATAGGAATCATTCACCTCGTCCCCTGTTATAAGCAGACGATAGAAAATCGGTCCGTAAATGAGGTCAATGCTTACTTCAATATCAAGATTCTCTCTTAATTCGCCTTTCTGAATTCCCTTTTCTAGAAGGCCTTTAGCTTGGAGGCGGCGAGGCTGAAAAAATCGTGTGCGATATTCTTCCGCCAATTTTTCATCCAACTGCCCTGCACCTATTAATTCCTTAATAACGGTTCCTTCCCGGCTTGTCAAAAACCTTGCTAAATTCGTGGCGTGGGTTACTATATCATTTACTGTTGATCCTGTATCAGGCACAGGCAGTCTTTCCGTTGCGGTTGAAAGAAAGCTATCCATTATAACGGCAGCCTTGTTTGACCACCATTTATAAATCGTTGCTTTACTCACTTTCGCACGCTCTGCAATTTTATCGACTGTCACCGCATCAAAGCCTTTTTCCAACAAGAGGTCATAGGCAGCAGAAAGAATCGCCTTATGTGTTCCTTCATCACGCGGCCGCCCTCGTTTACTCTGCACATGAATCAATCCTTCCCGAAATATAAACGATACGTTCAGTATACTTAACATGATAAAAAAAATAAAACAGAAACCCATTTACAAAACTAAACGTTTAGTATATTATTCCCTTATAAACAAAACTAAACGTTTAGTTTAGAAAATAACATTGATAAAAGTCATTGTCAAAATTCCGCAAAACCTTATCACGAAAAATCTCTGGAAAGGAGATAAATCTGCAAATCATTTATGAAACATCATAAAACACTTAAAAAGGAGTTCATTCTTATGAGGAAATTAAACAAACAAACAGCAGATCAGAGGATTTCACCCAGTTTAACCATTCTTCTCGCAACTGCATGCGGTATCATTGTCGCTAATCTTTACTATGCACAACCCTTGGTAGGACTAATTAGTACAGCAATTGGACTTTCTCCAAGCAATGCCGGATTGATTGTCACACTAACCCAAATGGGATACGTTGCCGGCTTACTATTTCTTGTCCCTTTGGGAGATATTATCGAAAACAAAAAACTTGTCGTTGTATCGCTCCTTCTAAGCGCAGCGGCTTTGACTGCAACAGCATTTGTGAAGCATGGAACACTGTTTTTAGCAGCTGCCTTTTTCATCGGATTGGGATCGATCGCAGCCCAAGTGCTCGTGCCATTTGCATCATACCTTGCATCAGATTCTGAACGCGGCCGCGTTGTCGGCAATGTCATGAGCGGCCTGTTACTCGGTATCATGCTTTCCCGCCCGATATCCAGTCTAGTCGCTGATATCTGGGAGTGGAATGCAATATTTGCTTTGTCCGCCGCGGTAAGTGTTGTCCTGGCAATCGTATTATCAAAAGTGCTCCCTGCCAGAAAACCAACAGCAAACACAAACTATACTGCCTTACTCGGTTCAATGTGGAAGTTGCTGCGCACGACTCCAGTCTTACGCCGCCGTGCCATCTACCATGCGTTTGTATTTGGAGCTTTCAGCTTGTTCTGGACTACTGTACCTTTATTATTGTCCGGTCCCGCTTTTCATTTTTCTCAGAAGGCAATAGCGCTATACGCACTTGTGGGAATTGCAGGTGCAGTCGCTGCGCCAATAGGCGGTCGTCTGGCTGATCGCGGCTTGACCCGGCTTGCCACTGGAATCGCTCTCGGTGTTGTCATTGTTTCTTTATTACTGCCGCTCATGATTCAGAGCAGCTCCCCCGTCGGAATAGCAGTTCTAGTGGCCGCAGCTATTCTGTTAGATATGGGCGTATCTGCAAATCTTGTGCTCAGTCAACGTGCCATTTTTTCGTTGGCGCCAGACATTCGCAGTCGATTAAACGGATTATTCATGGCAATCTTCTTTCTTGGTGGCGCTATAGGGTCATCTATTGGAGGATGGGCATATGCCTCAGGCGGATGGAGTACAGCATTATGGATTGGAATCGCTTTTCCGGTCATAGCTTTGCTTTATTTCATCACAGAGAAATAAGTTTTTCACCAAAAATAAGCAGTGTGGAGTAAATAAACAAAAATACCAAGGGCGTATAAACCCTTGGTATTTCTATGATTGAGGCCTTCACCGATTATTCCCTAAACATATGATGGCAAAAACCTATTCTGGGAGTGATCGTTAAAAAGGTCATTCTGTTTTCTAATGATGATTAAGTTTTCTAAAATTGCTGCCCTTCACTTCAGCTACGTCATATACAGTAACAAAGGCAGTTTTATCAATTTCATTAATAATTTCCTTTAGTTTGGTTTCTTCTAAGCGGTTGATGACACATGTGATTTCTTTAAACTTCTCGTGGGAAAAACCCCCGTAAGCGTCTTTATATGTGGCGCTTCGGCCTAATTGATCACGTATGGTCTCTACCATTAATTCAGGTTCGGCGGTAATAATTTGAAAGGTTTTAGAACCGCTTAAACCTTCCTCAACGACATGAATGACTTTGGATGCAATGTAGTAAGCAATGACTGAAAGCAACGCCCCTTGCAAACCAAATACTGTGGAAACAAAAATAAACACAAATAAGTTTAAGAATAGAATGAGATCGCTCGTTCCAAATGGCAGTTTTCGCGATAGCAGCACAGCAAGCATATCAATTCCATCTAATGCGCCGCCATTACGCAGCGCTAACCCCATTCCGAATCCAAGGATAATCCCGCCAACGACGGTAATTAACAAGGTATCTCCCTCTATGATAGCCGGGGTATGGTGGAAAAAACTTGTACCCGCGGCAAGTGATACGATTCCGATAATTGATAATAATGCAAAGTTTTTCCCAATTTGCTTATATCCTAACCACACAAACGGAATGTTAATAACAGCAATCAAAATTCCCAGCGGCAAATTGAATAGCTGTGAACCAACGATGCTAAGACCAGTCACCCCTCCATCAGATACACTGTTTGGAATAAGCACTGTTTCTAGTCCATATGCCGCTATAATTCCTCCGATTATAACCATGATGACTTGCAGAATCATTTTCGCCTTAAATTTCTTACGTTTTTTGATTGTATCCATACCATTCCTCATTTCTTAAATATTTCGTTATATTTAACTATACCATAATAGATTTTTTCAGCTAAAAACATGCTTTTAAAAAAGGTTAATCAGGAATTTTTGTAAGAGGATTGCTCCTTATACAATTTTATCCCATATACAAACCGAAGAATATCGAATCTTAAAGATAAGGTAACCCTTTATGACTTAGAACATTCAACATGTACCTGATGCAGATGAGATCTAGCAATCCTTTTAAAGCACAAATACAAAGGAACTTACATTCCTCGGTAACCTTCATACAAACGAGATCAAACATGTACGCTTCCAGATCAGAACACCGAAAATCCTGATTCATTCTGATATTATACTTTTAAAAGAGGAGGTTTGATTACATTGAATAGCTTATGCCGCAGCAAACAAGCCCCATTTGAATACACCTTATCTCTTATAGGGGGCAAATGGAAAATGAGAATTCTCTATGAGTTAGGATGTGAAAAAACGATGAGATACGGAGAGCTGAAACGGGCTATGCCCTTAATCACCCATAAAATGTTAAGCGCACAGCTCAAGGAATTACAAACCGACGGCCTTATTCATCGGACAGAGGTTTCTCAAATTCCCCTCAAAGTAGAGTATTCGTTATCAGACAGAGGGCTGTCTTTGTATCCCCTCATAGATGAAATGTGCAAGTGGGGAATAACACAAGGCGCACCTCATGAATAAAAACCACTTACAAAAAAGTGCGTACTTGTCTCCCAATGAGAGGAATTTTATACTAAATAAAAAGATTTTATTAGGAGAAAAAGATGACAAAACAAGTCTATATCATTCATGGCTACAGAGCCTCCTCAGCAAACCATTGGTTTCCATGGCTAAAAAAACGCCTGCTCGCAGACGGGATTCAAGCAGAAGTTTTGGACATGCCTAATCCGCTTGAGCCAAGACTTGAAGATTGGCTGGATACACTCTCTTTGTATCAACACCATTTACATGAGAATACGTATTTGGTTGCACACAGCTTAGGGTGCCCTGCCATTTTGAGGTTTTTGGAACGTACTCAATTGCGCGAACAGCTTGGCGGAATCATTCTTGTTTCCGGCTTTGCCAAATCATTGTCCAATTTAAAGATGTTAGATGAATTTACAGAGGGATCATTTGATGATCAAAAAATCATCAGGTCTGCAAAGCACCGTGCTGTCATTGCTTCTAAGAACGATCAAATTGTGCCATTTGCATGGAGCAAGGATCTGGCACAACAAATTGACGCTGCGTTTTATGAAGTCCAACACGGGGGTCATTTTTTAGAAAATGAGGGATTTACTTCTTTACCTATTGTTCATGATATTTTAACCTCCTATTTTTCAAAAGAAACCCGCTAAAACATTCTTAGTATTTAAATAAGCCCGCTTTAGAAAAGCGGGCTTTCTGCGTTATTGCTTAATCAATACCGATAACTCACCTTCAAATACTTTTTCTTCTTTATGATTAAAAGTAGATAACAATACAGTGAGTATTCCCATTTCGTTTCTCTTTGGCTGCTTATCAAGAACCTCAACAATTGTATGCAGTTCATCATCTGGATAAACGGGTTTTATGAATGTAATATGATTCATTTCTGTTCCGGCAATAATATCGTCTCCATAGAACCCTTCTTCAATCCAAAGTTTAAAAGAAATGGCCAGCGTTTGTATGCCAGAAGCGATAATGCCATTAAATCTGCCTTTATTCGCTTTTTCCTCATCTAAATGCATATATTGAGGGTCAAATTCACTTGCAAACCGCATAATTTCATCTTTTGTTAATTTTAATGATTTCGTTTTGAATACCTGACCAATTGTAAACTCATCTAACTTCATGCTTACACCTCTATTTTGTCATTTGTGTACTTGTTTATTGTAGCACTGAGACATCAGCAAATAAAAAATTGCATCTACAGCTTCATCAATTGCCTATGATGCAGAAGGTTCTAATTGGTATTGTAAAAAGGGTATCAATAAAAAAATCATCCAAGACTTATTATGAGCTGGAGACTGAAGGCACTCATATCTTCAGTATTGTCATTCATTGCTGTTGATATTTTTAATGCCATCATCCCCTAATGATTCCTAAGGTATCTCAACTTGATTTCACTCTTCACACAACTCTTCCCTAGTTATACTAAAGATATTTACGGTGCAATTATCGATCTTTACTGTTGTTAAAACGTAAAACAATAACTATTTGGTTTTTATCATATGAAAGCTAGTCGTCTTAACCATTTCGAATATCTTATTTTCTAAACGAAGCTGAAAGACCTCTCATATCTTCCAAGCAGCTTTCAGTCTTTTTATGCCTTCTCGTATGTTGAATTCAGAAACCCCTGCAAATCCAAGTGAGACCGTTTTTGTAGGAGGATTGTTTTTATAAGAAAGAGAAACAGGATAAATTTTCACGCCATGCTCCTTTGCCTTCTCAATTAACTCTTTTTCGCTAAATGGCAAATAAACGTCAAGTAAGATGCGAAGCCCGGAGTTTTCTCCGCGAATCCTGACATGCTTTCCTAATTCTCTTTGCACAGCCTCTAATAAAATGGCTCTTTTTTTACGGTAAAGCTTTCTCATTCTGTTGATGTGTTTTTGCCACTCTCCATTTTTTATAAATTCAGCTAGCGTCAGCTGACTGTGGCAGGACACCGTTTGCTTATATAATGACGTGATGTCATGGCCTTTTTTTAAAAGAGGCGAAGGAAGAATCATATAGCTGATACGCAGCGAGGGAAGGAGAGACTTAGAAAAAGTGCCCATATAAATGACACGGTTATGCTGGTCAAGCCCTTGCAAGGAAGGAACCGGCTGTCCTGTGTACCTAAATTCCCCATCATAATCATCCTCTATAATAAATGATTGATTTTCAGCAGCCCATTTGAGCAGCTGAATTCTTCTGTTAATCGTCATAATGGTTCCCAGCGTAAATTGGTGAGAAGGCGTAACGTATACAAGGTTTGGCTGCTGTTCTTTGATCTTCTGTATACAGATGCCTTCATCATCAACTGGTATAGGAAGAATATTCATGCGATTGGCTTCAAAAATCTTGCGTGCTCTTGGATAACCGGGATCCTCATATCCTATGGAAATATTCGGCTCAAAAACTTGGCACAAGATTTGCAGAAGAATAGGGTTCCCGGCACCTATGATGACTTGTTCAGGGGTACAATGAACACCGCGTGATTGATACAGGTACTCTGCAATGAGTGTTCTCAGCTCAAACTCTCCTAAATCATTTCCCGGACGATAAAGCTCGCGGCCATATTGGTCTAAACTATTGACCATGCTTTTTCGCCATGCGGAAAAAGGAAAGTAAGAAGAATCTACATTTCCATAGTGAAAATCAATCCATTGTTTATTTTCTTGTGCTTTTTCTTTAATTAGTGATGCGCTTGGCATTTTACGATAGGCAAAATCAGAATCATGATAATCAGCAAACCATCCGCTTCTTGGCTTGCTCACGATATAGCCCTCAGCGGAAAGCTGTCCATAGGCACGTTCTACAGTCGTTTGACTGATGGAAAGCTGACTCGCCAGAAGTCTTTTTGAAGGGAGCTTCATTCCTTTTTGAATACGCCCCTGATGCATGTTTTCTTTGAAATATCGATAAAGCTGCTGATAAAGCGGAATATCCAGATTTCTATTCAAAAAAGGCGTGATATCCATTTGCACGTTGTTCTCCTAACTGGTATGCATTTTTTTATGAAAACTGGCTGTTTATAAAAGGCCAATTCCAGTTTATAGTCATTGTAATCCTTAGATACTGGTTTTGTTAAGAAAATCCAGATCATTAAAAAGAAACATATTTGGAGTGATTGTCATGAACAAAACAACAAATGGCTGGATAAATGGTTTTATAGGCGTACTCATTTTCAGCGGCTCGCTGCCTGCAACCCGCTTAGCTGTGACGGACTTCAACCCATTGTTCCTCACCGTATGCCGCGCTGCGATAGCTGGTATATTGGCTGGGGGTCTCCTTCTCATCTTCCGGCAGCAGCATCCTGCTAAAAGAGACATCACCTCGCTGTTGGTGGTAGCGTTCGGCGTGGTGATCGGTTTCCCGTTGCTGACAGCCTTAGCGCTTCAGTATGTCACATCCGCACATGCTATTGTCTTCATTGGGCTTCTTCCGCTTGCGACGGCCATCTTCGGCGTCCTGCGCGGAGGTGAACGTCCCCGTCCAGTCTTCTGGATTTTCTCAGCTGCTGGCAGCTTACTAGTAGCAGGCTTCGCCCTGATCCAGGGGGGAGGATCATCCCCGCTCGGCGACGCGTACATGCTGGCTTCTATCGTCGTATGCGGTCTTGGTTATGCAGAAGGGGCTAGGCTTTCACGGCGTCTGGGGAACTGGCAGGTGATCTCTTGGGCACTCGTTCTGTCGCTTCCTCTGATGCTGCCTTTGTCGTTCTTTTTTACACCAGACTCATGGTCGGGCATCGGCGTGCCTGCGCTGCTCAGTCTTGCCTATGTGTCCTTATTCAGCATGCTGATCGGCTTCGTGTTCTGGTATCGAGGTCTCGCCCAAGGCGGAATTGCGGCGGTTGGGCAGCTGCAGCTTCTTCAGCCCTTCTTTGGACTGCTGCTTGCCTCAGTAATTCTGCATGAGAAAGTGGGCTGGGCACTCGTTGCAGTGAATATTGCCGTTATCATGTGCGTGGCAGCTGCCCGGCGATTTGCAAAGTAAGGCAGACGATTTTACAAAAGGCGAATAAGCTGAATACTTGCTCTAACAAATGAAGTAAACTTCAAAAATACATGAAGGCATAAAAAATACCAAGGGTTTGCAACCCTTGGTATCATTGATGCGGACGAGACGACTTGAATCTCAGGGGTTATTCACCTGCTAAGCCTTCAATAAAGTGAAAGCTTATCGTTTCTTATATATGCCTATGTTTTAGTGGGCACGATTTCTGTAACTATGCACTATCACTGATGGCACGTTGTTGTGATATTACCGAAGAATGATCAAAACAATCCTTTTTTTATTTTTCACACTATAACGCTTGCAAAGTGCAACAGTTTAACATATTATATTTAGTGATTGATCAATAACTAAACAAGGGAGCTCTCACAATGGCTAGACCAAGAAACCATAATCGGAAGGAAGAAATTCTCGATGCGGGAATAGAAGTATTTGCAGAAAAGGGTTATTACAATACAACAACAGCTCTTATAGCTGAAAAGGCTGGCATTTCTCAGCCATATGTCTTTAAATTTTTCAAAACGAAGGAAGAATTGTTTGTGGCTGCTTTAGATCAGGCATTTGAAAGAATCCTTGCAGCATTTCAAAAAGTGGAGTCCCGCCCAGATCAGCTCGTTAATAAAATGATTGAAGCATATGAAGAGCTGGCTGTGTCACACCCTAATGAAATGTCATTACAGGTCATTGGCCTTTCAGTGCCAGAAGAAACCATCAAAAACTCTACAAAACAGGGTTTGTCACGCATTAGAAATTTTACATTGGAAAAATTTCAGACCACAGGGATCACAAATGCAGAGAGTGAAGTTACCACTTTTTTAGCAAGAGGAATACTCTGTAATATCTCCTTTTTCTTAGATTTTCCCGAGCTTATTGATGGTAAACAAAATTGAATGACCGATTAAGTTCGGTTATTTATTTTAATAATTATTTATTGATTGATCACTAACTAAATGGAGGGAATGCAAATGAAAACTGCTATTGTATTAGGAGCTACAGGGGGAACGGGCCAGGTTATTATATCAGAATTACTGACTAGAGGGATAAACGTGATTGCTTTTGGACGTTCTGAAAGCAAATTGAAAGAATTAATGAAAAAAAACAATTTTAATCAACAGCTGTCATTTAAACTGGGCGATATATTTGATTACAAAACCATTGTAGAAGCAGCAAAAGATGCAGAGGTTATTTTTCAGTGTGCCAATGTCCAATATCAAGAAATGGCAAGTCGACTTCTATTACTTGGTGAAAATGTGATGAAAGCGGCAAATATTCTTCAGAAGAAAATTGTGATCGTAGATGGAATATATGTTTATGGGCATCAAGTCGGAAATGGCGATGAAAACCATCCAAAACAACCACATACAAAGAAAGGTAAACTAAGGGTCGCATTTGAGAATCTCATTTTCAGCCGCAAGTGGGAAAATGCAAAACCATTAATTGTTAGACTTCCTGATTATTATGGTCCAACTTCACAAAACTCCTATTTGCAGCCTACACTGGAAGGGATGGCCGCTCATAAGATTCCTATTTTTATCGGGAACTTGAAAACCCCGCGGGAATATGTCTATTTACCAGATGCCGCCAAAATGATTGTCAATATAGCAGAAACGGAAGATGCCTATCGGGAGAACTGGAATATACCTGGAGCTGGATTGATTTCAGGAAACGAAATCATAAAAATAGCCCGAGAGATAACCGGAAATCGAAGAGTGGTCTTTCCTTTAAATAAAACGGCCATTCGATGCATTGGCATGTTTGATCCGTTTATGAGAGAAGTTGTTGAGATCATGTACCTTACGAAAGAAGGATTTGTATTGAGCGGAGAAAAATATGAAAAACGGATTGGTTCTATTCCAGCAACTCCTTTCACAAAAGGTCTTGAAGAAACATTGCGGTTTTTAATACGTAATAAACAATAGGTCAAGCGATCCTTTAGATAACATTCTGTTCCCTATTTAAGAGAATGTTTACTGTTGTTATTTTGCAAAATAAATTAGGAATTGCCTATTGAATTACCAAAATGAAATTAAAAACATACCAACATCGTTTGGTATGTTTCATTTATTGGCGCCCCATGTCAATGGCTATGAAAATGTAAATGATTAATACCTTGTCCATTAATCATTAAAGAGGAACGGTATACCTATCAATGATCTATTTACATTCAGGGAGTACAAATCGAATAAGTCTTTTTTAAACAAATTCAGCTTATTGTTTAGAATATGTCCTTTTCGGGAATAAGACAAAAACAAGTCACTCTCTTACTGTTGTTGAATCAAACAACAGAGTTAAGGCTGCCGAAATGGTTTCGACAGCCTTAGTCCTAGAGATTCCAAATGTTTTTTCAAATCCACTTTCCATAAATGAAATACCGCTTTGGAGCATTTCCAACGTATGAAAAGGGGTAACAAGTAGTAAGGATAAGCTCCTCTTTTTTATGCTGCAACTTTAAGTGCAAAAACAAAAAGGATACCAATATTAGTATGTTTTTTGTATAGATTAGTCCACAACACTGCAAATCATATCAACGGTAATGAAGGCTTTCATTATACTCCATATATTCACTTTCCATCATTTCTATACGTTTATATCGATTATGGTTGAAAATGCTGAATACATTGGATTTAGTTATTTTTAACTTAACAAAACCCTTACTGTACCATGTTCGTTTTGCTGCACTATGACAAAGAAATTTTTTAAAACGATTTAAAACTTTCTTAAATTGAAAAAGCCTCTCTACTTGTTAATCACAATCGATAATTTATAATTGACATGCTTGTTTAATTCCACTAAAAATTGATCTAACGCTTCATTAGACGGAAATCTGCATTCAAGAAGATAACAGCCATCCCCGCTAATTTTATAATTATTGATGACATATTTCTCCTGTGTTTTGATAAATGACAGGTATGGCTGATGATGGGTGCTTTTTGTATAGATATTAAGCAAAGCATGTATATAACACCCTAATTTCACTTGGTTCACTTTAATTGTATATCCCTCAATGACACCGTTGTCTTCTAATTTGGCAACCCTTGAGGCTGCTGCTTGACCTGTTAAATGAACTTTCTCACCTAATTCTTTCATCGTAATACGGCTATTTTGAGATAACTCCTCTAATATTTGCATGTCTGTGTGATCCAACATGAAATCAAATCCCTTCTAAAATCTTTCTGTTCATCATCTCTCTAAAAGGTGCAGTCCTGCACATTATTTTAACATTCGTTTCATTTAATTAACCTGATTCTGTCTTAATGACAATTTATACAAAATAAATTACATACTTTCAAAAATCAAGTCAATCGACAGAAAGACTTGATTTGTTCCATGTATTTATTCAGCGGCTGGCTGTAAACTATACACATCTAAAAAAAGGAGTGTTATACATGAACATTCAGCAAATCCGTAATGCCACACTTGTTGTCAAATATGCAGGCAAAACGTTTTTAATAGATCCCATGTTGGCCGAGAAAGGAGCTTACCCTCCATTCCCAAACGCGCCAAGACAGGATCAAAACAACCCTTTAGTTGAATTGCCAGCCTCTGTTGACCATATTATTAAGGATATTGATGCTGTTATTGTTACCCATCTACACCTTGACCATTGGGATGAGGCGGCTAAAAAGGTATTGCCAAAAGATATCAAGTTGTTCTCCCAAAACGAAGAAGATGCAATAGAAATACGAAATGCCGGTTTTAAAAACGTCGAGGTTTTAACAAAAGATACAGTCTTTGAAGGCATTCAGCTAATAAAAACAAAAGGCGAACACGGAAGAGGAGAGATTCTAAAACTTGCAGGTCTTGTATGCGGCGTTGTGTTCAAACACCAAAGTGAGAAAACATTATATATCGCCGGAGATACAGTCTGGTATGATGCGGTTCAAGAAGAGATTGATACACATCAGCCGGACATCATTGTAGTGAACGGCGGAGATAATCAATTCTTTGAAGGCGGTTCTCTCGTCATGGGTAAAGAAGATATCTATGAAACGTATAAGGCTGCTGCAAAAGCAAAAATCATCGTGAGCCACATGGAGGCTGTCAACCATTGGGGATTATCAAGAGAAGAATTAAAATCCTTTATTCATGAAAAAGGAATCTCCTCTCGTGTCTTAGTGCCTGATGATGGTGAATCATATTCATTATAAATGTTTATTGAAGGACAGAAGGGGCATTGAAAACAATTTTTTTGAAACGGTTGAAAAAGACTTCTGCCCTAATAAACTTTGTATTCTACCCGCAATTAGATAGACTGATTCCTGGTGCAAAGATTTAATAGAATCTGAAAAAATAAACGGGGAAATCCGTTATGTTTTCTCTCATGATTCCTTTGGAGTATTTAAAATTTCCTCTATTGAAACTTATGTCAATGGTTTCATCACAATTGAAATAAAAAACTAGTTACTGATTAGTAACTAGTTTTTATCTTAAAAGATTTAAATGTTTGGTTTCACCATATCTTCTGGCTTAACCATCTCATCAAATTGTTCTTCCGTTAATAATTCGAGTTGCACAGCAGCCTCTTTTAACGTCAAGCCTTCTTTATGAGCAAACTTGGCAATTTTTGCTGAATTTTCATATCCGATATAAGGATTCAATGCTGTGACAAGCATCAAAGAGCCGGAAAGATTTTCCTCAATGGTTTTCTTATTAGGTTCAATACCAACCGCACAATGATCATGGAAAGATTTTATTCCATCACTCAGTAACTGTACGGATTGAAGGAAATTATAGATGATAACTGGTTTAAATACATTGAGTTCAAAGTTGCCCTGACTTGAAGCAAAACCAATAGTTGCATCATTCCCCATAATTTGAGCCGCAATCATGGTAAGAGCTTCACATTGAGTTGGGTTAACTTTACCGGGCATAATGGAGCTGCCAGGCTCATTTTCCGGGATTGAAATTTCCCCGATACCACAGCGGGGACCGCTTGCAAGCCATCTAACATCGTTCGCAATTTTCATTAAGTCAGCAGCTAATGCCTTCATAGCACCATGTACATACGTTATTTCATCATGACTAGTTAAGGCATGAAACTTATTAGGTGAACTTTTAAAATGTTGGCCTGTAAACTTCGAGATTTCCTCTGAGACAACTTCTCCAAACTGTGGATGTGCATTAATGCCTGTCCCTACAGCCGTACCCCCGATAGCAAGCTCACGCATTTTTTCAGTTGCTTCCAATATCATTTCTTTCGAACGGTCAATCATATATACCCAACCGCTAATTTCTTGTCCAAGAGTTAAAGGTGTAGCATCTTGAAGATGTGTACGTCCTATTTTTACAATGTCATTGAATTTTTTTGCTTTTTCATCTAATGTGTTCCGAAGTTGATCAAGTGCAGGAACTAATTGTTCATAGATAGCTAATACACCTGCAACATGCATCGCTGTTGGGAAAGTGTCATTCGAACTTTGACTGCGGTTGACATCATCATTTGGATGTATGGTTTGTATAGAGCCTTTCTCTTTTAATAAAGCTGTTGCAAGGTTTGCTACAACTTCGTTAACATTCATATTGCTTTGTGTTCCGCTTCCCGTCTGCCAAACAACGAGTGGAAAATTGTCATCATATTTACCTTCAAGAATTTCATCACAAACTGCTGTAATAACCTCTGTTTTTTCACTATCCAAATTACCTAGACGATTATTAGCAATAGCTGTACTGCGCTTCAATATAGCAAAAGCCTTAACAATACGGTTAGGCATTTTTTCAGAACCTATTTTGAAGTTCTCTTTACTACGTTGTGTTTGCGCCCCCCAAAACTTATCAGCAGGCACCTTTATTTCTCCAAAAGTATCCTTTTCAATTCGATAGCTCATTTAATAGTTCCTCCTTTTGAACACCCTAATTAATTTAATATTTATATAAATTTTTATTTATTTTGCCGATGAATTTATCTTAACACTCATAAATTATGAAGTATAATGCATAATAAATATGATTTTAATTCCTTTATGTAATGATTTATAAAAAGAGAGGATTTTTTTAATGGAATGGGAACAATTAGAATACTTCCAAACTCTTGCTCGTATACAGCATGTAACGAAAGCTGCTGAAACTTTATCAATTACACAGCCAGCACTTTCTCGATCTATTGTTAGATTAGAGAATCATTTAGGTGTTCCGCTTTTTGATAGACAAGGCCGGTCCATTAAGTTAAATAAGTATGGGGAAATATTCCTCAAGAGGGTTGATTCCATAATTAAAGAATTTACTGAAGGAAAGGAAGCAATTCAATCTCTTTTAAAACCGGATCAAGGTGAAGTGTCTTTAGGCTTTTTACACACCCTGGGTACAACAATCGTTCCACATTTAATTGGAACATTTAAAAATAATTACCCAAAAGTTCATTTTCAACTAAACCAGTCTCACTCTAATTTGCTTTTAGATAAACTAAAATCAGGTGAACTTGATCTCTGCCTACTTGCTTCTTTTCCAGCCGAATCAAATATAATGTGGAAACCCTTATGGAAGGAGGAGCTCTTTTTATTTTTGCCAAAAAATCATGTGTTAGCTACTCGTGAGGATATTACGTTAAACGAAATTGCTAGTGAGCCTTTTGTTTTAATGAAAGAAGGTTTCGCTCTTCGAGTGACAATAGATCATATTTTTGAACAGGTTAATATTACCCCAAACATTGTATTTGAAGGTGAAGAAGCTGCTACAATCGCAGGTTTTGTTGCAGCGGGTCTTGGCGTTTCAATTCTTCCTGATTTTAAAGGCTTAGACCAAACAAATATCGCAAAGGTACGTATTAGTTGGCCAAGGTTTGAGCGTGTAGTCGGTATTTCTTGGATTGAAGGGAAGTATCTATCACCTGTCACTGAAAACTTCAAGCAATATATCATCAATCAGTTTCCTCAAATAGATTCGATATAGTATTAAGTTACTGTCATTGCTGGCATGTAAAGGATACTCTAGAAAAACTCACATAAAAAAGATACCAGTTTTGCATGGTATCTTCTTTCATATACTTTCTTTATCGCGCTCCTGTATTTACTGAACATCACGTCATATACGATCTATAGTTTATCTCTACACGCTTTGCTTCTGCTTAAGACTGTTCCACATTTTAATGGATACAACAGAAATCAAAACAAATGATACGATAACTAATACAGTACCCACTAAAGATTCACTGAAGTTGATGACAATAAAGCTAGAAAATATTAATAGAGGGATATTCGTAATAATTACAGTTAAAATGTAAACACGATACTTTAACCCAACGGCTGCTGATAAAAAACACACGACATCTGTTGGGGCTATCGGACAAATCATCCCCAATGCCAAAAACTTATAATTGTAAGCCTCCAATAATTTTTTTAAAATCTGGATGTTTACGCTCCAAATTCTTCACCATTTTTTCGCTTGAAAACATTTTCGAAAAAAGATAAACCAAGGTTTCGGTTAAAAAAATGCTGCCCCATTCACAGTAATAAACTTATAAAAAAACAAGGCAATTTTAAAAATCGGCTTGTTCCCTAAACATTTTACAATCAATACTGAACCAGGTTACACGTTTAGTTACTTTATGGCTTACACTCCAAAGCACCATTCCCTGTATTGAATTTATCCCTCTGCTGCCTTTTACGAGCATATTCGATTTGCATAAGGTGTTACTTAAATTTTAGTGATCTCTC
The DNA here is from genome assembly GCF_021282335.1 of Bacillus sp. G16. Taxonomy (NCBI): domain Bacteria; kingdom Bacillati; phylum Bacillota; class Bacilli; order Caryophanales; family Bacillaceae; genus Bacillus; species Bacillus sp. G16. Next base: position 18,024 of record NZ_JAJSOZ010000029.1, read on the forward strand.
TTCCCGGTTTATTAATCAAAATGGTCGGTTCTTTTCTTGCTTTTGCGGCTAGCAGCCCTATAATAAATCCTATCAAGCCTGTAGTCATCCATCCTACTCCATTTTCAAATAACGGAATAAATCCAAAGATATGATTGACGACTTCTGTTAAAAAATTCACTTCCTTTAGGGCATCGAGGATTGCGACAAATCCTACACCAATTACTGTAGCTATATAAACTGATCTATGACCGCTAAACAAATTATTTGTGAAAATTAATACAATCAAGGCAATCGCTATAGGATAGAGTAATAATAGTATTGGAAATGTGAATGTCAGTATAGTACTGAGACCAAAGTTTGTAATAACAAAACTTAAAATAGAAAATATGATCAACCATTTTTTATACGAGACCGAAGGGACAATCCTTTCGAAATACTCAGATACAGCTGCTAAACAGGCAATATTGGTTGTAATCCCCGTTAAAAAAATAACGGTTCCAATGATGCAAATTCCAAACGGGCCAAATAGAGTAATCGCGCTCTGTGCTAACACTTCTCCGCCATTTTCTTTAAAACCAATCGCCTCCACACTAGAAGCTCCTATCCATGCCATTGAAATTTGCAAAGCGACTAAACCAATTATTGTGATAATCCCCGCTTTAATAAATAAAGTGGATACTTCCTTTTCACAACTAATACCTAAGGAACTGATACTTTTAATGAATAACCCTCCAAAAACAAAAGCTGCGAGAACATCCATTGTATAATATCCTTCAGTTACTCCTTTTAAAAAAACTCCGCTCATATACTCTTTCTGAGGCTCACCTATACTTCCCATAGGGGTAATAAGCGATTTTGCAATTAAAATGATTATTAATATTGAAAATACTGGCGTGATAATCTTACCTAGCCGGCCCACAAACTTTGTTGTATTCCATGAGAGAATGATTGTTAGAAAAGTAAATGCAAAAGAGAAAATAAGTAAATAAATACTTGTATTCGTTTTTGTATCAACTAACGGATTTATAGCAATTTCGTATAAGACAGAGTTTGTCCTCGGAATAACGTAAATAGGACCGAGCATAAGGAAAAGCAATAATACGAATATTGAGGCAAAAAGCGGATGTACTCTCTCTGCAAGTTTTTCGACAGTTCCTCCTCCGCGAGTTAAAGCAATAATTGCAAGCAGAACCAGCCCAACTCCAGTTATTAAGAATCCACTCATTGCAATCCAAGTATTTGTTCCTGCTTGTTGACCTACCATCGGAGCAAAAATGACGTTTCCCGCACCTAAAAACATGGAAAAAAGCATCAATCCGATTGCAAGAACCTGTGAAAAAGGCAGGCTTTTCTTCATTATTATTCCCCCTCTGTCGAAATAAATCTATAATCTCTATCTAAAAGCTAAATCAGTATTTTCTATTACCGATAATGATCCAAAAACAAAAGACTGAGGTAATGGAAATGATTGAACCGGAATCTAAAAATAATAGTTTTATCATCCTACAAAGGAAATTTTGTGGTCATGTGTTCCGATATCTGTTTTTGCGCCTTAATTGCTTCCTGTTTGTCAAAAACAAATTCACCCAGATTGTCAATCGTTGCAGAAATACCCTGAGCATTTAATGCCTTGCCTTACAACCATTTCTTCAATAATTGTACCGGCAACAAAAGACTGCGCTCCAAGCTAGCCCCAACGTTTTGCACAGTTATTAAGCAATTTATTTTGAGAAGGCAATAACAAAAAATCTTTTGTGAGTCCCCCATTTAAATTCGTGACACCAGCGATAAACAATTTACCTATTTTAATAAAAAGCCCTCCTTATACGGATCAGTTGCCTCCAATGAGAACTTGTGAATACCAGTCATCCACGCAGCTCCAGTAATTTTAGGTATGATAGCTCTAAAATTCCCAACCTTCGTATAATCAATTACTGTGCCTTTAAACTTGGAGCCAATGATGCTTTCCTGAATGATGTACTCATCTGGTTTAAGCTCTAATGTTGATAGCTTGGCGCATGTACCTGTTCCACAAGGGGACCTGTCGATTTGTCCATCTCCAAACACAACTGCATTCTTATAATGATTCTTGCCTAACTCTAAACTAAATTCGACGAGATCAATTTTATTTATTTCTGGTATGTCAGGATGCCTGATGTTTAATTGTTCATTTGCAGCCCTTCTAATGGCCATACCGAGCGTTGCTATTTTGTCTTGTTCTTCAATGTTAAGTTCGATACTTAACTGTTCGGCATCGACTATTGCAAAAAAACTTCCTCCAAAGGCTACATCTATCGTTAAATAGCCAATGTCTTCAACGTATACGCTTATATCCTTTTCTAATAAAAATGCTGGAACATTAATGAAAGATACTTCTTTCACTTTTTCTTTCTCGTAGACTACATGGCACTCAACTATTCCAGAAGGCGTATCAAGTAAAACTTTGTCCTTTCTGTCAATTAGGCCATTATTAATAGCAATCGTAATAGATGCAATCGTTCCATGACCGCACATATTCAAATAACTGCCGCTATCCATAAATAAAACACCCAGGTCGCATTTTGAATGACACGGCTCAGTTAAGATGGCCCCAAACATATTGAGATGCCCCCTTGGTTCATGCATAAGAAGTTTACGGATATGATCCATTCTAGCTATCATAAAATGCTTTTTTTCCATCATGGACTTACCTTGGATCTTTGGTATTCCCCCTACCACTATTCTTGCTGCTTCTCCCATGGTATGAGCATCAATAGTCTCAATATAACTTTGCAGTAATTCCATTAATCGATAACCTCCAATTTACAAATTTAAAAGGATATCAATTAATAATGCAAATATTGTGCCAATTTTAAGTATTGTTATTAGTGGCGTAATTGCAACTCTTCCGCCAATTGATTACAATAAAATCGTTAATTAACTTTACATTATTGTAAACAAAGTGACATTTACACTTTACAACCATTTCCTCAAAAGGATGTATGCCATGAAAGATATATCAAACGAGCATTTGCTCTATTATTTGAATACATTAATAGAAACCAGCTCTGATGCGATTACAATTATCAATTCGTCCGGAAAAGTAGTTTATTGGAATTCACATGCACAGGAAATGTACGGGATACCGCTTGAAGATATCAAAAATAAGAAGATTAGTGATTTTTTCAAAAAAGAGGATTTGAAACTGTTAGAAATACTTGAAACCAATAAACCGGTCTTTAATGTCTATCATCAGCCTAGGCCTGATAAACATGTATTAATAAGCTCTTCCCCTATTTTCGATGAAAAGCAAGAATTAATAGGAGCCATTTCAATAGATCAAGATATAACAAATATTGTAATGTTAAATGAAAAATTGACATTGCGGACTACGGAGCTACAGAAAATAAAGCAGCAATATAAATTACAAAAACATTTAGATCCTTTATCTGAAATAAAAGGACATAGTGCTGCTATACAAAATGCAAAGGGATTGGCGTTGAAGGTGGCAAAAACTGATGCTACGGTTTTAATTTATGGGGAAAGTGGAGTTGGAAAAGAACTTTTTGCCCAAGGCATCCATGAAGCCAGTTTAAGAAAGGAGCAACCATTTATTCCAATTAACTGCGGTGCGATCCCAGAAGCCCTTTTTGAAAGTGAATTTTTCGGCTATGAAAAAGGGTCATTTACTGGTGCCCACAAATCTGGAAAACAAGGGAAAGTAGAAATGGCTGATGGCGGCACTTTATTTTTAGATGAGATTGGCATGCTGCCGCTCGATATGCAAGTAAAATTATTAAGGATATTGCAAGAGAGAGAAGTGTATCGGATAGGAGGAAATACGGCCATAAAAGTTGATATCAGAATTGTTGCGGCAACTAATAGCCACCTAGAGGAAATGGTCAAAAAAGGAGCATTTCGTGAAGACCTATATTATCGTTTAAATGTTGTTACTCTAAATATTCCTCCTCTCCGAGATAGAAATGAAGATATTTCTCTATTGGTTAAAAACTTTGCACAAGAATATTCAACAAAATATCAAAAAGAAACACCGACTTTAATGGATAGCGCAATGGAATTGTTTACAAGCTATAGATGGCCTGGGAATGTTAGAGAACTTAGGAATGTAGTAGAAAGAATGATTATATTTACGGATAAACTAAATATTAGCGCTGAGGATATTAAAAATGTGTTTCCTGTGGTGACCATAGATAAAAATATAAATAAAGAAGGACTAGCCCATGAGAAAGCTTTATTAGAAAAAGATAAGATCAGGGAAGTTTTAAAAGAAACATATGGAAATAAAAGTGCTGCAGCAAAAATACTTGGGATTTCAAGGGTGAGTCTTTATAACAAGATAAAACAATATAATATTAAAATATAATGTTAATCTGCTTAAACTCCTATTCATAAT